>JBMDWS010000534.1:0-18105 GCA_048594695.1 Truepera sp.
ACCCAAAAGCGCCACGATCTCACCCCGCTCGAGGTGAAAACTCACGCCACCGACGACCGTACGCCGACCGTAGCGCTTGACGAGATTCTGGGCCTCGAGGCTGAACTTGGGAGACGGTTCGGCGGCCCTTTCGGGGGCCGGAACAGTGATGACAGACATGCCCGATGCTATCACGCGTTCAGTGAGAAGTCGGACGCAAGGCTCGAGGGTGAGACGGGGATTATGACAACAGAATGAAATTAAGGTTAGCTTAAGGAAAACCTGTTAATGCTTTGTTACGAAACATTTCACGGACGGGAGGAACACGGTTGGCGCGTTGCAAGGGAAGTGAAAGTTCGCGTAGTAGAGTCGAGATTTTTGTTCGTGGTTAGGAGACGTGTTATGAAAACGCCGCGTCCATGGGTCCTATTATCTGTACTTTTTTTGCTTGTTCTCGCCTCTTGTAGTCAACCCGACGAAGCCCAGTCCACAATTCTCGAGACACAGTTTGGTACACGGGGAAGCGATTCGGTCGAAGATGTTGCATACAGCAAAAACGGTTATATCTATGCTGTGGGAATATGGGACAGTGCATTAGATGAGCGTTTCAGATACTCCAGCACATATAATGGGCGTGGTAGCGACGCCTTCCTAAGACGCTATGATCGTTCAGGGAACCTTTTGTGGGAGAGCTACTTCGACATTGAGCCTGAATTTTACAATTATGATCGTTACCTTGAAGCCCGTTTAGTAACTGCAGACAAAAGTGGAAATGCGATTGTTGCGTGGTCTGCAACTTATAGGGCGGAGTTCGAGAATCCTGATGGTACGACATATTGGGTTTCACACTCCTTTAGATACTTGTCAAAATACTCTCCTAATGGCAGTAAGATCTGGCGCGTCAGCACTGCTGACAAACAGCTCAAAGATCTTGCCCTTGATAGCTCAGGAAGTATTTATGGGATAACAGGCTACGACGATTTTAGTGCTGCAACTCTCATTAAGTTCAGCTCAAGCGGTACGAAAGTATGGGAAACTCCTGCCTCATCTGGTAACGCTGCCCCGACAAGCGTAGCAATCTCAAGCACTAACAACGTCTACATAATCCGTCACAGTGGTGTAGTCGAGAAATATAATAGCAGCGGCAGCAAGCTTTGGTCCAAGGGGATAGGCGTGTATCAACAGAATTATAAGATTGCTGCTGGACTGAACGATGAGTTGTTTGCTTTAGGAGGATACGCTTACAAATACGAACCCGGTGACGGATGCGATGCTGGAGAGTCAACGGTCTACTATTACGCGCGCGTTTACAAGCTCAGCAATATTGGGTTAAAGCAGTGGCAGAGAAACGTTGCGAGTATGGTCGTTCATGATGGAGGCTGTGGCGGCGACGATTATGACGGCTGGGAACCCAAGGATGGCCTCGCTCTAACCACCGATACGCTAGGTAATGTCTACGTAGCGGGCGGAAGTTCTGCAAACAGTTACTACAGCGCAGAAGCTTTCGTCGCAAAATACAATCGCTCAGGTTCCCCAATCTGGTCGAGGATGTTCAGCAGCGGTGCGCCTATAGATGGTGCAACCAGCATAGCCACCTATGACGGCGGTGAAGTATACGTGGGTGCTGTTACCTACGGCTCCCTAGTCCACCGCAATCTCGGCGGCAGCGACGCGGTGCTGCGCAAGATGGACAAAAATGGCAACCGCGTCTGGACTCGGTAAGACTCTTCATCAAACGAAAGGGGATGCTCTAAAGCATCCCCTTTCAAAATCCCGTTTCCTAGAAATTAAACCCGAGCCTGAACCCAAACACCCCCGTCGGATTTTTCGGGCTGATACCGTAGTCGAAGCGTAGCGGCGGCAGGGCCAGCCCGCCCCCAAAGCCTATGTTGAGCTGCAAGGCCACTCCGACGCTGCCCAGAAGCGGCTGCACCTGACCCTGACCTTCGAAACCCGCGACGCTCGAGGCGTATCCCAAGTCCAGAAAGCCGATGCCGACGATGGTCTGCGTCACTGCTGTCGAAAGACCAAAGTCGTAGCGGTACTCGGCGGTCCCGACGGCGTAGGTCTGCGACGGGTTGATGTCATCGCGGCGGTAACCCCGAATCTGCGTCGCCTCGTTGTTGGTATCCCCGATGACGAAGAGGCGGCTGCTCGGATAAAGTTCGGGATTGCCGAACTGTTTCCCGGCGTTCAGGCGGAAGGCAAACACGTGGTTGGGGTTGGCAAAGGGCGTGATGTAGGTGCGCGCGCCCACCTCGAGCTGCTCGTAGGTATAACCCTGCTGCACATCATCGACGCTGAAGTCGTTCCCGAAACCGACGCCGCCGCCGATCGTAAAGCGGTAACCCGAGGTCGGCGCTTGCGGGTTGTTGCGCGTGTCGTAAGCTACGTTTGACCCAAGAAACGCATTGAAGCCACTCTGCGGAATGTACGCCTGAGCCTGTTCGTAAGGTAGGTAGCAGGTGCTTCCTTCTCCTGGCGTTTCAGTTTCGCAAATCTTGTCGCTGTCAGACGGCTCGGTGAAGTAGTCGCTGTTGGTAAACTGCGTGCTCACGTTCGCCGACAGGTTCGGAATGATCGGACGGCCCACGCTGAAACGAAAGCCGGTGTTGCGCTCGGTGTACTCCCCGATGAGCGGGCAGTTTGTCGGATCGGCCGCCGGATCGCTGGGACAGACCCTCAGCTTGCCGTTACTCAGGAGTTGCTGGTTGCTCGTAACTTCGCTAAAGATCTCGGCGCTCACCGTCGTCGGCGTCTGCTTGAAGTCGAGGAAGTCGATGTCGAGCCAGGGGATGGTGTAGGCGATATTGCCGCCCAGCAAAAACCCGATATCCGAAGTCTTCGCGCTCAGCGAGGCGCTGGCATTATGCGCGAGGCCGAAAAGGTTGTTGTCGCTCACCGCCACGTCGGCCCCGAAGGTGAGACCGCCCTCGGTCGACAGTTCGGCGGATGGCGAGATGGTGCGCGAAGGCGCCTCCTCACCAATAAAGCGCACGATCACTCTCGTCGGGTTATCGGTCGGCACGAGAATATGCGAGATACGCGATCCGATTGGCGCGACCCTGACGACCTGCAGCTGACTGATCTGGATCATGTCCTGATCCATGACGGTCTGGTTATAGACAGTACCGACCTTAGGAAGGTAGCGCGTGATGACGCGGCGGGAGGTGCGGGGGTTGGCTGTCTGCAGATCGACCTGATAGCCCGCGATTTTGATTTCCTGGAGCTTTTGGCTGTATACCCCGTTCCTGAAGTTGTAGTCGGGTGTGGTCACGAGCAGGTAGCCCGCCTGGGTATAAAACGTCTGCAACCGAGTAAAGTCCTCCGCTGCCAGGGCCGAGGTGAAGGTGTCGCCAGCCTTGAGCCCGAGTTGCAGTTTCAGCTCAGCGTCGGTGAAAACAGTGTTGCCGGAAATATCGATATTGGTGATCGGCCCAGCTGATTCGGGTGGACCCGAGGCAAAGACGACCTGTACGGCCCCCCCGATAGGCTGACCCGGCTCGAGCCGGATATCTTCACTGCGGCCCTTGGCGAGGCGCTTGATATCGGCGAGCAGGGTGTCGTAGTTGTAGAGGTCGCCTGGCCCGATGGAAAACTGGGTGGGGTCGATACCGATGGCGGTGGTGTTGAGCGAGAGAATCGTCAGCTCCTGAATCGCGATATTCAGGGTACCGCCCGTCAGCGTACTTCCGGCGGCGTTGACACCACTGCCCCGAAAGCCGCGCTCGGCGTAGTCGGTTCCAACCTGATTGACCAGTCGGAGATACGTCGGTATATCGAACGTGTCGAGGTTCTCGAGCGGGCGAAAGATCGCCGCGAGTTCATCGGTACTGAGAACGGTATTTCCAGAGAACGTCAGGGTGTCCATCGCGGGCGCTTCGTTGACGGTGTAGACCAGCCGGACGGCCTGGGCGCTTGCCAGGGCCGCGTCGTCAGCGGCCTGCCTCTGGGCTTCCGGGTTCGCCGTATCTCCCTGCTGCGCTGCCCCCGCTTGAGGAGCACCTTCCTGGGGAGTATCGCCCGCAGCCTGAGCACCCACGGGCTGCACCTCGAGCGTCACGGGAATCTCCCCTGGATAGGCCGCGTTTTGCTGATAGATAGCCTGCAGGGAAGCGATCGCCTCGCGCGCCCGGCGGCTGTTATAGATCTGCCCTGAGGCCACGAAGTTTTGCTGCGCCAAAAGATTGCGAATCTCCGGCAGGTTGTCGGCAAAAGCGGTAATGCCCCTCAGCGCCACCGCACGAATCGGCGGGTTTTCCTCGACCCGCACGAACAGGACCGGACCCGCCACAGTGTTCTCGATCGACAGACTCACCTGCTGAAACGAACCCATGTTGACGACAGCGTTGCGTTCGGCCTCGAGGTTGATGTCGGCGACCGGAACGCCGGCACGCGACGTGAGGTTGACGCGGATAAGAGGCTCGAGCGTGGCGCTCGCGCCCTCGATACGGATGTCTGTCAGGGTCGCCCCCACTGGAAAGCTCTGAAGATCGGTAGTGGCGGGCGCTGCAGGTGCATTCTGGGCTAGTGCAGCGCCGCCAAACATGAAACACCCGAGTAGGGCGAAAAGGACGCGTGGGGCTCGGAGCCGGGCAAGGCTTGTCATGGGCGTCAGTCTAACCCTGCAAGGCGTGAGAACAAATGAAGCTCACGCAGCCAACCCTCAATCGGTCCATTTGACCGCACGTTATGATGAAAAAGTGGCAGAACTTTCCCGCACAGACCCCTCTGTTGAACTAAAGACCCATGAACTAGCGGCCCAGCTCGCCGACGCTGTAGCGACAGTCCAGCAGCACACTGACGCGGTACCCGACCTCGCCCTCATCCTCGGCTCGGGTCTCGGCCCGCTCGCCGACGAGATCGAGGCAGACGCCGTTTTCTCCTACAGCGACCTTCCCGGTTTTGCACCGAGTACCGCGCCCGGTCATGCGGGGCAGCTCATTCTCGGCACCCTCGAAGGTCGGCGCGTCGTGGCGATGAAGGGCCGCATTCACTTTTACGAAGGCGTTACGGCAGCAGCGGCAGCCTTTCCTGTCCGGCTCATGCACGCGCTCGGTGCCCAAACACTTCTCGTCAGCAACGCCTGCGGTGGACTCAATCCGCTCTTCGGGGCGGGCGAGCTGATGTTGCAGCGCGACTTTATCAACTTCACCTTCGCCAACCCGCTCATCGGACCCAACGACAGCGCCCGGGGGCCACGCTTTCCGGTCACCTTCGACGCCTACGACGAGGCTTACCTCGAGCTGGCCCGCAAAACCGCCCGTGCCGAGAACATCTTGCTGCGCGAGGGGGTGTACTTGGCTATCAGCGGTCCGAGCTACGCGACCCGCGCCGAACTTCGTATGTTCCGGGCCTGGGGCGGCGACGTGATCGGCATGTCCACCGTGCACGAGGTTCTCGTGGCCCTGCACGAAGGGATGCGGGTGCTTGGCCTCTCGGTCATTACCGATATGGCCCTCCCGGACGGGGCCGAACACGCCGACGAACAGCAGGTCCTCGACCAGGCAGCAGCGAGCGGCCCGAACTTTCGCCGCCTCGTTCGCGCCCTGCTGCCGCAGCTCTAGGCGTGGAGGGGCTCGAGACGATCCGGGCACGCATGGCGCGGGCCTGTGCGCGCGCCAACCGCGACCCGTCGGAAGTCACCCTTATCGCGGTGACCAAGGGGCACGCCGTCCAGGAGATTCGTGAGCACATTTTTGGTGAGCATAAGATTCTGGGGGAAAGCCGCATTCAGGAGTGGCGCCAAAAGGCGGCGGAGCTACCTGGAATCCAGTGGCATCTCATCGGCAATCTGCAAACCAATAAGGTCAAGTACTGCCGCCCCTTTCACACACTGCACACGCTCAATTCGGCGCGTCTCGCGGACGCGCTCGAGGCTTACGGTTCACGCCACGATCACCGCTTCCGCGTCCTCGTCGAGGTCAATATTGCCGGAGAAGCAAGCAAACAGGGCGTAGGGGCGGACGACGCTGAAGGTCTCGTGCGCTACGCTTTAGGCCTTCCTCACCTCGAGCCGGTCGGCCTCATGACCATCGCCCCTTACAGCGACGACCCGGGAGCTGCCCGTCCCATCTTCCGGAAGCTCAGGGAGTTGCGTGATAGACTCGCGCTCAGCGAGCTGTCGATGGGCATGAGCGGCGACTTTGAGACAGCAATCGAGGAAGGCGCGACCTATATTCGCGTAGGCTCGGCGCTCTTCGACACACCCCGTGACGATAAGCTGCACGACGACGTGCCGCCCGCAACGACTCCGGAGGAGGAGCGGTGAAGCTAAGCCCCCTAGATGTCCAGCACCACGAATTTTCGACCGCCATGCGCGGCTACGATAAGGCGCAGGTTCGGGATTTTCTCGAGCAGGCCGCCGCCGCTCTCGAGGATCTCGCCCGCGAAAACCAGTCACTCAAGAACGATCTCGCCAAACGCGACAGCCTCATCGAAGAACTGCGTGCAGGCGAGAGCGATCTGCGCCGCGCGGTCATTTCGGCTGAGCGGCTCGGCAGCGAACTCAAGGAGCGAGCACAGCAGGACGCCGAGCGCGTCTTGCAGGACGCCCGCAGCGAACGTCAGGTGATCCTGCGCGACGCCGAGGGGCAACTGCGCGAACTCAAGGCCGAATTTGCCCGCACCGAGCGCGAGCACAGGCTCTTTCGGGAACAGTTCCGGGGGATGCTGCGCGCCTATGAGCGGAGCCTCGACAGCGTGCCTGACAGCCTCACCACAGCGCTGCAAAGCGACGCCAGCGAGCGCTAGACGCAAGGGTTCTACTTCACCGTGAGGGTTCGCGTGACGCTCGTATTGGTCACGCCGTCCTCGCTGACGCGCTGCCCGTAAAAGACGATCTCGACCTCGCCCACTTCAGCGAAGGTCACGGTGGCCTGGTGCTCGAAGGCTCGCACTATGTCCTCACAGGGACGCCCGGGGGTCGTGTTGTAGTCGTAAGGCCGAATTTCGGCACGCCGCGCCTCCAGTTGCACGTCCGTTTCGCCCTGCTCGAGACACCCGTCCCCGTAGGTCAGAATCGACAGGGTGAAGGGCTCACCGTGAACGGCCTCGCTCGGCAACGTTATATCGACGGGCTGGTTGTAATACGTGATCGTTCCGAACACGCGCTCAGCCGGACCGTCGCCGTTCGCTGTACCCCCTGAGTTACCATCCGGATCTGTAGGTCCTGCAGGTGTGGCGCAAGCCGCCACAAAGAAAAGAAGGATCAGGATGCCCCTAGCCATAATCGCTAGTTTAGCAACAAGATCCTGATCGACGCTCAGGATCAAAACCAAGGGCGACTACACAGTGTAGTCGCCCTTGGTGAGTGTTCTGCTGGAAGCTTGGGTTAAAACCCTTGCGAGATCTCCTCTAGCTCGTCGGCCTGCAAGAGCACGATCGAACGGTAACCCGACTCGATAAGCCCCTCGCTGCGCAGCTCGGTGATGATCTTGGACACGCTTTCACGCGTGCTGGCGGTGCCCTCGGCGATAAGCTCGTGCGTCGCCGAGACGACGATGCGACCGCTGTCGTCTTCGGCAGCCAGCGGCGTTTCGGAGAGTTTTAGCAAGTACCGTGCCACACGCTGACGCAGGTCGCCCGTCTGCAGGTGATACTCGTAGTCCATCAGGCGTTGCATCTGAACCGAGAGCGACTGGGTGATGGTCATGAGGTCGTGATGGTTGATGAGTTTAGGATCGATCGCGTCGACCTGGGCTGGTGTCAAGGCTTCTGCCATCTCCTCTCGCCGTCCATCCATAAAGGCCTCCTCACCGAAAAAATCGCCGGGCATCACGTGGCGTACCGTTAGAATGCGGCCCTCGGGGGTCATGCGGGTGATGCGGATGAGCCCTTCGCGCACGCGGAAAACCGACTGTGCCGGATCGCCGTTGTGATAGAGGGTCTGCTTGCGCTGGAAACGCAGGGGTTGGCTGGGCGCCTCGAGTGCCGCGTTCGGGCCTTGCTTACCGAGTTCGTTAAATGTGTTATTCATGCCTAAGCTCCTTGCTGTCTTATCGACTAGACGTGCGCCTGTTCCACAGAAAAACGGGAACCGGTACGGGTAAATTGAGGGAGGCTTAGAGGTGGAACCTTAAGCTGACTTTCACCTTTCCAACCATCCCTCTCGTGCTGGTTAGATGCTCACTACTGTCAGGTGACGGGCTAGGAGCGGTGGGCCGGGTTCCGGACGTGAATGTAGTATAGGAAACGTTTGGCACGGGCGCAAGGCTGACAAATGTACCCACAATGTACTAGACGGTCGTCGTTTTTGCCGTCCAGGACGTTAAAAACATGTTTTTGACAGCGTTGTTCAAGGCATCTTTAACCTTTTCTCAGACAATCTTTATCAAGCTCGTTATTTAAGTTGCCTAACGCGCGCAGCAAAGACACAAGGTAGACTTTTCAGGTGAACGCATCGACACGCCTTACCCTTTCCTCTCCAGACGCACGTACTGTATGCAAAGCGATATAGCCCCAACCAAACATGTCGAGGTCTTTACCGACGGCTCGTGCGATACCCGCAGCGGACGTGGCGGCTGGAGCTACCTGCTACGCTTCGGCCCGCAGGAAAAAGTCGCCTCGGGTTTTGAACCGAACACGACAAATAACCGCATGGAGCTGATAGCGGCAGTCCGGGCGCTCGAGGCGCTCAAAGAGCCGTGCCGGGTCACCTTGATGACCGATTCGCAGTATCTGAAAAATGCCTTTACCGCTGGCTGGCTCAAGAACTGGCAGCGTAACGGCTGGCGCACGGCTAGCAGGGAGCCAGTCAAAAACCAGGACTTGTGGCTTAAGCTGCTCGAACTGAGTAACGTTCACGACCTAAACTGGGCCTGGACCAAGGGCCACGCGGGGCACCCGGAAAACGAACGCGTCGACAAGCTGGCGCTCGAAGCGCGGCGGCGCGGTCCGTAGCAGACTAGTCGAGGTGCCTCACCACGCTCAGGTTGGTCAGGAGTTTGGTCAGGGCTTGTAGGCCCACAGGCAACGAGGCGGGCTCGAGCCACTCGCTCAGGCGATGGGCGTCGCCGCCACGGTAGACCCCGAAAGCGATCGCCGGAAGCCCCGCCGCCATCGCAGCGTTCGCGTCGGTGCTGCTGGCAGCGAGTCGCGGTCGCAGGCCCAGACCCTGTAAGGCAGCCTGCGCCGCGCCTACGAGCCCCGCGTTCGAAACGAGCGCCGTGGGCCGGTCGCCGACCTGCTCGATCTCTAGAGTTACACCGTGCTTATCTGCGACACGCCTCAGCCGCGCCTTGGCCTCGCGGGTCAGACGGCCTAGAACTGCAGCGTCAGTGCTACGCAGGTCGAGGTTGAAGCTCGCGCGCTCGGCGATCGCGTTAATCCCCGAACCCCCCCAGACCTGACCCACGTTGTATGTGCTGCGCGGCTTGTCCCCGACCGGCAGCAGCGCCAGCGCGTGAATGGCCTCACCGAGCGCGTGGGTCGCACTCGGACTCGGGAAGTCTCCCCAGGAGTGCCCGCCCCGGGCGCTCAAGGTCACCTGAAACCGCTGCGAGCCTACCCCGCCGTTGACGAGCGCTCCAAGATGCCCGTCGACAGCGATCACCCCGTCGAAGTCGGGGGCGCGGGCCTGCATGAGGGCGCGCATTCCTCGAAGATCGCCCAGTCCCTCCTCACCAACGGTCGCAGCAACCGTCAGACGGGGACGGGCGAGCGCGTCGCCCCGGTGGAGCTGCCGCAAGTAGACGAGGAGCACAGCCAGGGACGCGCTGTTATCACCGATACCGGGAGCGCAAAGCCGTCCTTCGCGCTCGCGCACGGTTACATCGGTCTCGGCGGCAAAGACGGTATCGAGGTGCGCGGCGAGCAGAATCCGGGGGCCAGAGCCGCCAGGTACCGTCGCGATCACATTACCGACCGCGTCGGTGCTGGGTGTCAGCCCAGCTTCGTGCAGCAGCCGGGCGATGAGGCAGCCCCGCGCCTGTTCGGCAAAAGTCGGGGCGGGCGTTTCACAGATAGCGCGGAGCAGTTCGGTCAGCTCAGACAGGTCGCGGCTCATTCAGACACGTCCAGGCCAGCGAGCGCCGCAAAGGGCCGCCGCTCGCCCGTGAGCCAGCGGCAAAAGCTCGGAGCAGCTTCCGGCTCGAGCCGATGCGGACAAGTCGGGCATTCGGGATACTCGAGCGCCGTGTAGGCCAATTCCGTCAAATCGTCCGGACCGGGCCGCTCGCGCCCGCAGCCTGCGCGAAAGGTCCTCATACGTCCCGTTCACTGAGCGTGGCAATCCCCTGGCGCAGCGCGTAGAGCGCGGCCTGGGTTCGGTTGTTGAGCCGCAGCTTGGAGAAGATTTCCGAGAGGCGGTTACGCACCGTTTTCTCGCTGACCCCGAGCGCATCGGCGATCTCGTGGTTCGAAGCGCCCTGCGCCAGCAGCCGCAAAATCGTCGCCTCGCGCTCGGTTAGTTCCGAGAGCTTGTGCTCGGGGTGCGAGGGCGACTCTTTGGCTCGCCGGAATTCGTCCAAAACCGAACTCGCGAGTTCGGGCCGCAGCAGCATCTCCCCTTCGGCGACGCGGCGAATGGCGCTGATCAGGTCGTCTGCCCCCGCATCTTTAAGCAGGTAGCCCCGCGCCCCAGCTTTGATCGCCTCGAACACGTAGCGGTCCTGGCGGTACATGGTGAGGATGATGACGCGAGCCTCCGGGAACTCCTCCAGGATCGTCTTGGTCGCGGCGACCCCGTCGAGTTCGGGCATCTGGATGTCCATGATGATGATGTCCGGGTGGGTCGAGAGTGCGTAGCGCACCGCCTCGCGTCCGGTCGCCGCCTCCCCGATCACGCGAAAGCCCTCTTCGGTCTCGAGAATGCTGCGCAGTCCCTGCCGAAACATAGTGTGGTCATCGCAGAGGAGCAGGCGAATCATGCCACTATGCTAACGCACGCGCCCACACGGTAAGATGGCAACCGTGACCAAAGGAGTACCGTGCAACATCCCAAAAGTGCCCTAATCGAACGGAGTCGGCAGCTCGGACTTGGAAAGCCGAGTTTCGACACGCGCAACAGCGGCCCCGAACATGAACCCCTTTTCGTCAGCGACGTGCGCCTGCGGGGTCAGGTCTACGGACACGGCGAGGCTGGAACCAAACGCGACGCCGAGCGCCTGGCGAGCGAGGACGCCCTGAACGCACTGCAAGGCCGTCCCGGCGACACCCCTGAAGCGGAACCCGCGCCGGAAGTCTATGAGGACGAACCCTTCGAGGGTCCTTGGCCGATTTTCGGTGGGGTTCTGGCAGCGAGCCTGCGCGTGGCCAACGCCCGCGTCAACCCCATCCTGACCGGTCCCGAGGCCATCGACGAGGTGCAAGCGCTGGCACTGCAGCTCTACAAAGGCACCCTCGAGAACCTCGGTGAAGTTACAGATATCGACGAGGACGAGGCTTAAAGAACCGTCTCAACCCGCGTTCTGTCTGGCCCAGCGCTCGATGCGGGTGAGTTCTTCGGTGGCTTTTTCGCGCTTGAGCAGCTCGAGCATCTTCGGCTCGGCCCGAAAGTCGCCTGTCCCGACGATCTCGATCACATCGACCATCTTGGCGCTAAAGGCGCGCAGCGGCACTTCGAAAGGCGCGTCGTCACGCGCCGCCGCGTCGGGGCGACTGAGCCGAAAGACGGGTCCGTCGAGAACATTGCGCGGCGTTTCGTCGAGTTCGGCTAGAACGTCGCCGTAGTCGGTCTTGATAAGGTAGCGCCGGGGTGCCATGCCTCAAGCCTAACACCCGCACCTCCTGCGACTTGTCAAGCTGTCAGGCTACGGCCCCGCACGCAGCACCCGGCGTAGAGTAACTTGCGGTCGACACAGCCGCCCCCTAAAAAGTCAACCCTTACCAACCCAGCACGCACGCTGGCCTCATCCTCGTCAGGAGTCTTGGTTATCGACGTTTTTACGGCTGCACCCCACCACGACGTTCTCAAGCTCGTCTTCCAGATCGGCATCTTGCTTTTTACCGCCCGCGCCCTCGGTGAAATCGCCGGACGCCTCAAGCAGCCCTCGGTCGTCGGGGAGATTCTGGCAGGCATCCTGCTCGGGCCCTCCCTGCTGAGTAGCGCGTTCCCGGCACTCGGTCACTGGATCGTGCCGGATACCGAAGTGCAGGGATACCTGCTCGAGGTTGTCAGCCTCGTCGGCGCGATGTTCCTGCTGCTGATTACCGGGCTCGAGACCGATCTGCGCCTGATTCGGCGTCACGCCCGCACCGCGATCGGGGTGTCTTTAGGCGGCATCCTGGTGACGTTTAGCAGCGGTTTCGCGCTCGGGCAACATCTCCCGGATTTTCTTCTAGGAGACCCCGACAAGCGCCTGACGTTCGCCCTCTTTATCGGCACCGCCATGTCCATCTCGGCGATCCCGGTCATCGCCAAGGTGATGATGGACCTGAACCTGATGCGCCGCGACATCGGGCAAACTATTATCGCGGCCGGGATGAGCGACGACACCATCGGCTGGATCCTGCTCTCGGTCGTCGCGGGGCTCGCGGCGGGCGAAGCGGTCACGGCGGGCAGCGTCTTGCAAGCGGTCGGCAGCGTGGCCGCCTTTATGGTGCTGAGTTTTACCGTGGGGCGCTGGCTGGTCAAACGCGCCCTCGATCTGGTTCAGGACAAGGCGGTGAGCCGTGACCGCCTGTTGACGCTGGTCGTGGTGCTGACCTTCGTGTGGGGCGGTATTACCCAAGCGCTCAACCTCGAGGCCGTCCTGGGCGCGTTCGTGATGGGTATCCTCTTCGGGACCATGCCGCGTCTACCCGTCGAGGTGCATCAGAAGCTCGAGAGCATCTCGCTCGGCATCTTTACCCCAATTTTTTTCGCCGTCGCCGGGCTCAAGGTCAACCTGCTGAACCTGCTTGAGCCCAGGCTACTTCTGATCGCACTTGTCGTCATCGCCATCGCCACACTTGGGAAGGTCGTGGGCACCTATATAGGTGCGCGCGTCGTCGGGCGACAGGGTCACTGGACCTCGCTCGCGTTTGGCGCGGGCCTCAACGCACGCGGCGCGATGGAGATCATCATCGCGACCATCGGCCTGTCTCTGGGCATCCTGAGCCAGGACATGTTCTCGATCATCGTCCTGATGGCGATGGCGACCTCGCTGATGGCCCCGAGCGCGCTGCGCTTCGTGCTCGCCCGCGTGACCATGAGCGACGAAGAGTCGCAGCGCCTCCGGCGTGAAGAACTCGCACTCGGCTCCCAGCTTGCCCAGACAAGCCGGGTACTGCTGCCTGTCAGATTGCGCGAGGGACCGGGCAAATTCGATCTGCAGCACATCGAGCAAGGTCTCATCAACCGCCTTGGCAGCAACGTGGCCGTGACGCTTCTCACCATTTCGGAAACCGGCAAGCGGGCTCAAGGTGTCGCATTTCTCAACGAACTGAGTTCGTTCTTCCCCGAGCAGGAGCTAAGCCGCCGCGTCCTGGAGGGAAACCGCGAGAACGCCGTCGACCTCATCCTCGACGAAGCCGCCAAGGATTACGACCTCATCATCCTGGGCGCGACCGAAGGCGACACGAGTGGCGGCGCACTCTTCAACCCGATTATCGACCGGGTGATGCGCCTCGCCCCCTGTCCCATCATGGTGGTCAAGGCCGTCGACACCCTGAGCCACTGGCCCCCCAAAAGCATCCTGGTTCCGACCAACGGTTCGGTGGCCTCGAGGCAAGCCGCCGAGGTCGCCTTCACGCTGGCCCAGACACCTTCCGAAAGCAGCAGTGTCCGGGTACGGATGCTCAACGTCCTGACCGAGGAGCACACCAACGGTCAGGTAAGTGCTGCCCTGCACGAACGCCGTTTCGACAACGCGTACCGTATCGTCGACGGTCTGCGTGAGCTTGGGGAAGCGCAGGCGATCCATACCGAAAGCACGGTGCGGCAGGGGCGAAGCGTCGCAGAGGTCGTTTTGGACATCGCCCGCAAGCAGCACTTCGACCTCATTATCCTAGGAACCGACCTGCGGCCCGGTTCCGAACGGCTCTTTCTGGGGCCGAGTGTCGAGAGCATCTTGGAGAAGTCGCCTTGCCCGGTGATTATCTACAACAGTCTGTAAACGCTTGACTGATACGAAAAGCCGCCTCTTGGAGGCGGCTTTTCACTAGCATGGATCGACCGTAAAGCTCGTCAGTCGGTGGATTCGTCGAGAAACTGCTGGAGCTTGGCCATATCGACGGCGATGGGCGCGCGGCGGCGGCGCACCGCCCCGAACTCGAGCAGCTGTGCCAGACAGTGCGAAACGGTTTCGCGGGTAGCCCCGATCATTTTAGAGAGGTCCTGCTGCGTCAGATTGAGATCGATGACCGTGCCCCGGTCGCCCTCTTTACCAAAGTCGTGTGCAAGACGCAGGAGAAGGTTCGCCAGACGGCCCGGCGCCGAAAATGCCCCGACTTCAGCAAAGCGCGTCTGGGCCTGCCAGAGGTTGGTGGACATGACCTGGATGAACTTCATGGCGATCTTGGGTTGCTGCGCCAAGAGGCGCTGGAAGTCGGCTTCGGGGAGCACGATCAGCGTCGTGTCCATGACCGCCTCGGCCTGATTTGGACGGCGCTAGGACGGCAAGAGCAGCAGCTCGCCGAAGGCGTCGTACTTGCCGAAGAGGGCCAGGATCATCTCATTGCCGTTTGGAAAATACATGGAGATCTTGACCATGCCCTCGCGGATAAAATAGAGGGCGTCGGCGGGGTCCTCCATCCGGTAGATGACTTCCCCGGCCTTGAAACGCTTGTAAGGGGTGATGCGAGAGAGTTGCTCGAGCTCCTCTTCGGAAAGGTCTTCGAAAAGTTGCGTATTTTTTAAGTGCCAGACCAAGCTCGGATATTCTTGCATCATGGAGTCAGTCTACTGCGGCAACTTTTAAAAACTTTCACATTCCTCACGTGAGATTTTTAACTTCAGGTTTCGCGGTCTTCCTTGTTACCCTCCTGTCCCTGCACGCCGAGCGCCTGCCACTCGTCAACGCTACCCGCTTCACGGTAGGGTGGCAAGCCGCGCAGGTAGCCTGAGCGCGCGATCATATAGGCCGACAGGGGAGCAGTCAGAAAGAAGAACAGGGTGATCAGGATGGCCCGCGAAACAGCCAGCGTGGTCCCGAAAGAGAGCGCCGCCGCGACAAAAATAGCGATGCCGCCCAGAGTAACGAGTTTGGTTGCAGCGTGAAGACGAGTGTAAAAGTCCGGAAAGCGGAACACCCCGATACCCGCTGCGAAGACGAAAAACGACCCGATGAGGAGCAGGGCCTCGCCGATGAAATCACTCACCGCAGCACCCGCCCGAGAAGCAGGTAGCGGGTCAAGGCTACGGTTGTCAGAAAGCCCAGGATCGACACCAGCAGCGCCACGTCGAGCATGCTCTCGAGCCCGCTCCGAACGGCTAACACGACAAACAGCACAGCGATGTTGACGCTCAAGAAATCGAGCGCGGTGATGCGGTCGCCCCAGGTCGGACCGCGCACCACGCGGTAGAGGGTCAGGACCACCGACAGCAGCAAGAGAATCAGGGCAAGGGTCGTCATGAGGCTCCTTTCAGCGCATGAAGCGGAGGATGTAGGTTTCCATCAGGGTGATGCTCGCTTTGGCCCGATCCACGTCGGCGAGCCCCACGGCGTGCGCGTAGAGCAGTGTGCGGTCGCTCGAGACGCCCATCGCCACGGTCCCCGGCAGCAGCGTGATGGTCGCGCAGAGAACCGAGATGGCGGCGTCACTCTGCGGGCGCAGCGGCACCGCGATGATGTGCGGGTGGAGCCGTGGGCGCGGGCTCAATGCCAGGAGAGCGATCTGCACGTTCGCTACGACGAGTTCGCGCAAAAAACGCCCCAGGAACCGGACGAGTCCCCAGAGGCGGCGAGCGAGCGAGGCGTCCCCGGTCCGCAGGACGCTCAGGAGAAGGGTCGCGAGCGCCCCGCCGACCAGCAGGTTGTAGGCGTTCAGCTCCCCAACGAGCAGCGTCCAGAGGAGCGCGAAGGCCAGCACGACGACGACCGGCGTCACGGCGCGACCTCCGTGGGTAGCACGGCGCGAATGTAGGCCGACGGCTCTCTGACCTGCGCCGCAATGTGCTCACTGAGGCTGTAGACGGGACCGCTCGAGACCGCTAGCAGCGCCAGCAGCCCGCCCGCGACGAGGGTCACCCGGCGCATCCCCTGCGGCAAGCGCACGCGCCGCGCCGCCGCCTCGTCACCCCAGAAAAAGCCGCGCCAGACCGCCATCCCCGCGTAGAGGAGCAGAAGTCCCGCTGCGACAGCGACGCTAGCCACCACGACCCGCAGCGTTCCTCCCACCGCGAACACATCTTGAACAAGTGCAAACTTGCCGATAAATCCGCTCGTCGGGGGGAGTCCGGCTAGGGCCAGCGCTGCAAAAAAGTAGAGCCCGCCGAGCAGCGGATAGAGGCCCAGATAACCGCCCTGCCCCACCGCAAAGCGCTCGCCCGCAACAAGCTCGGCGAGACCCGCGAGCAGAAACAGGGTGAAGATGACCAGCACCGAATGAATCAAGTAATAGAGCGTCGGCGCGAGGGCGCCGCTCGAGAGGCCCATGATCAGATAACCGACCGAGGCCACATTGGCGAATGCCAGCAGGCGGCGCCAGCGCCCCTGCGCCACCGCGCCCAACGCCCCGATCAGGATCGTCAGGGCGGAGAGCACCAGCAGCCCGCCGAGGAGCGCCGTCTGCCCCGGCACCATCAAGTACAAGAGTCGCAGCAGCGCATAAACCCCCACCTTGGTCAGGACCGCCGCAAAAAACGCGGCCACCGCGCTCGGCACCACCGGGTAGCTATAGGGTAGCCAGAAACCGAAGGGAAACACCGCCGCTTTGGTAGCAAAAACCAGCGCCAACAGAAGCGCGATCAGACTCACACGCGGGTCACCCTGTACGTTGCCTAGCCGCCCTGCGATATCCGCCATGTTGAGCGTGCCGAAAAGCCCGTAGGCCAGACCCGCCGCCGCGACAAACAGGGCCGAGGCGATCAGATTGACGACCACGTACTTGAAGCCTTCGCGCAGCTGCGGCAGCTCGCTGCCGAGCAGCAAGAGACCGTAAGACGCGATCAGCATGACCTCGAACGAGACGAACAGGTTGAAGAGGTCGCCCGTCAGAAACGACATGTTGACGCCCATGAGGAGAAACTGCAGGAGCGCCTGCAAGCCGAGTCGTTCGCGGACGCGGTTGGCCTCGGGCGACTGGCCCCGTTTGGCGGCGTGCTGCAGGCTCGAGCCCGCGTAAAACACCGTGAGCAGACCTGTGATGCTCGAGAGCAGCAGCATCAGCCCGGTCAACCCGTCGGCGACCAGACTGATGCCGTACGGTGCGGGCCAGCCGCCCATCTGCGCCACCAAAACCTCACCCGAAAAGACGCGCACGGCGATGAGCACGGTCACAAGCAGGGTCAAGCCAGCCGTCACCGCCGAGAGGATGAGGCGCACCCTCGGGGTGTTCACCAGCAGGAGCAGCACTGCGCCCAGGAGCGGGAGCACGACTGGAAGCACGAGAAGGTTCACGGGTTGCGCGTCTCCGGCGAGGTCGAGGGCCGCTCGGGGTCGGCGTAGGGCGCTTCGATCGGTGTGGGGTCGGGGCGCTCGAGCAACTCCTGCACGTGGTCGGTACCCGTCGCGCTGTAGGCGCGCACCGCCAGCACCAAGAGCAGCGAGGTGGTGCCAAAGCCGATAACGATCGCTGTCAGGATGAGCGCCTGCGGCAGCGGATCGGCGTGCGGCCCAGGAAGGTTCAGCAGGGGCGGCACGCGGGAGGCTGCGCTGCCGCCAGTCAATAAAATCGCCAGATTGACACCGTAGGCGAGCAGTGAAAGGCCCAGAATCAGGCGAATCATGGCGCGGCTCAGGAGCAGGAAAACCCCGGTCCCGACAAGAAGCGCCGCCAGCAAGGGTAAAAGCAGTTCCACTAAAGCGTCTCCATCACATGTGCCCTGGCCCTTTTGGCTCCGGCATCGCTGTGGGCTCGAGAGTTCCCGTCGGCTCGAGGTCGGTGTCCCCGTCGTTTGCCAGACCCTCGATAATCGTCAGGGTCGTGCCGACGACGACCAGAAAGACGCCCGCGTCGAAAAGGACCGCCGACGCCCACTCGAACTCGCCGATCAGGGGCCAAGTCAGGTAGCCGTAGGCACTCTTGAGAAACGCACCGCCAAAG
>JBMDWS010000535.1:0-3181 GCA_048594695.1 Truepera sp.
CTGGGGGTAACGTGGAATCCGACCGGTCGCAACTGGGGCATCGGGAGCTGGAACAAAATGAAGCAAAGTGACGTAATAGAGACACTGGAGCACCTGGTTTCCGTCGAGGAAGCGGCGCTCGAGCGCTCGCTAGGCGTCGAGCGCGGCGCAGTGGTCCTTGAGGTGTCGTCGACCGAGCCTCGGCGCGCTGCGAGAGTTGTTACCCCCGGTGATAGGTTCTTCTTTGTTGAGATCGACGGAAACTTCTCGCACAATCAATTCGAGGAGGACTTGAGTGACGATGATGTCCGCGAAATCCTGCGCGCCTATTACCGAGTTGCCGTCTCCTACGTGCTCAACGGCGCACGGGCGAGCGGGGGGCGAGTGGCGCCCACGAGGATCGTGAGTGTCGACGGTGTGGAATACACACTGACCTCGACTATAAAGAGCATGCTTCGGAGGCTCCTCTCCGGAGGCTTTGAGTAGTTTTACGGAATGCGCCGCACCCTCTTCGAAGATGCGTCGGGTGCGTTTCCGGCGAATGCCCATCGCAACGAGGTGGCGGTTCTTCGACCGTTAGGACGCGTCTCCCCTGCCTGTGACGAGGTGATGCCAGAAGCATCGCCGGGGTCGAGCTGGTCGAACTTCGGGTCCCGCCCGGCCTGTCGTGTCGGCCTGACGGTGCATCCGAGCAGGGGCAGGTAGCGCAGGTGCGAGTATCGACAGGGGCAAGGTCAAGGGTGAGCAGATTCATGCTCACATCAAAACGCCGCGCAAACCTGCTGCACTCAACATCGATGGAACCTGGAAGCATGGTCGAGCCGTTGTCACGCGTGCGCAGAGAAAATGGCTGAAGTCGTTTGGTTGGAGGCTGCCGTGAAAGAGGCGATCGCGACCTGGTTGGTAGAAATAAGCGAAGGGGAGGGGTGCGGCGCCGGCTACTTTTCTTCGACGCACTTCGACGAGATCTTCGATCTACCAGAGGGGGGCTATTTCTCGCTCTCGTTCGGGGTGTCGGTGATCGCTGAGTGTTGGCCCCTGTGTTTAGAGTCCAGGGGCGGCGTTCCTCGAGTCGTCTTTACGCTCAGAAGTAGCTCGCGAATCGACGTGCGGGCACCTTCGCTGCATTCGATCGCTTCTGAGTTCGACTTATTCCACCCGCCTGAGCTGCACATCGTGAAAAGAAACGTAGAGTATCTGACTGGCGGGCAGGAGGAGTACCGCTCTTCGTACCTAGACCGCCGCTTGGGTGAAACTGAAGATGGAGGATTTATCCAAGCATCGTACAGCTGCTATCGGGATGAACTCTCGCGATTGAGGGGGTGGGACTTTTCGCGGACCCTCTGGCTCGATGTCAGCAGTGAGTAGCTCCATGTGCCTATGTGGGCGACGACTCCTGCGGTGCAGAGCGGGGCTCTGCTGATCTGGTAGAGGCTGGATCGGAAAGCGTCAACCGACACTGTTGCGCCACATGGCTACACTTGCGGTGCAGGCGGTGCTATTCTGCGCGCGCACTAGGTCGCGCATTCGCAGTTCTTCGCTTCCTTTGAATCGTGACATCTCTTCCTCGTGAGGGTCCGGGACGTACGAAATCTCCCATGAGGGGGCGCGCTCTTGACGAGGGTTGTGCCTGCGCAGTCGTGGTGGACGGGGCGCGCGCTCACGCCCGCACCGACGTCGTGACCGTGAACTTCGGGTCCCTCCCGACCTGCCGTCTCGGCCCGACGACACGCTCCAGCGCAGGCCGGTACCGCCGCCGTGCTGCCGTCGGCGAGGCGGACCAGCGTGCCCGCCACGAAGCTGTTGCACACCTTCGCCGCTGCACCCGCCACCTTGGCTGCGCGCCCCTGGGGATGACGAGTATCTTGTGCATAACACGGCCTGCGGTCAGGCTGTGAAGTTCTGGAGCACGACAAAGAAGTACAAGACGCAGATTGCAAATGCAACGCAGCGTTTTAATAGGCGCGGGGCGGGCGTGGGTGCCAGGACGCTGCGAAGCCACGTTGCAAAGGCGCACAGGTTCATGGAGAGACGGCAGCCCGCGCTCGTGAGGACCCGCCCGGGCGGAGATGCGGTGAAATGGAACCCCTTCACGAATCGTATAGGTGTACGAAGCCGAGATGGCGCGATGCGCGCCTACTTCAGAGCCGACAGTCTGCGAAAGGGATGGAGGGAGTGCAGGAAATGAACCCTGACTGCTGCCGTGTGTGCGGTTACGACATCGGCGGCGGATGGGACGGATCGCAGCCGCTCTATGTGATCTGCAGTTGCTGTGGGGCCGAGTCTGGGCTGGATGATGCACCGGAAGACGTTGCTGCGGCCTTCTTCTCGGAGTGGGTATCGGTCGGCTGTCCCTGGTGGGACACTCGTGCGCGCCCCGCTGGGTGGAGTCTTGTGCGACAGCTCGTGGAGGCCGATAACCGGCAGGCAATGGCCACGCTAAAGGCGCTCGACGAAGGTGTGACCGCGCCGAAGCAATCGAAGTCTCACCCGTTTTCCGTCTCACCCTGGTGGCGAGGTCGGCGGTAGCAAGAGGGGCGACGTATCGACATGTTCGCGGGTGAGGTGGAGCAGGCGTTCCGCGTGGGTTGACCCCGGGGGCTTCGGTGGCGAGCTCACCGACGCACCGACGCCGTCACCGTGAACTTCGGGTCCCGCCCCACCTGCCGTGTCGGCCCGACGCCGCGTTCGAGCACGGGCCGGTACCGCAGGTGGGAGTTCCACACGGCCCACAGCTCGCCGCCGGGGCGCAGCACGCGCGCGGCCTGGGCGAACAGATCGTGGGCGACCTGCGGTGCGATGGTCGCGCCGACGTGGAACGGCGGGTTGAGCAGGACGAGGTCGACGCTCGCGTCGGGCAGGTCGTCGGCGCCGGCGGCGCGCGTGACGCGCACTCGGTCGGTGACGTCGTTCGCGTCGGCGGTGGCGCGGGCGGACGCGACGGCGGCGGCGGACTCGTCGGTCGCCACGACGTCGAGGCCGGGGCGCAGGCGGGCGAGCGCGACGGCCAGCACCCCCGTGCCGCAACCGAGGTCAACGGCCGTCCCGGTGGTCGTCGGGACCGCGTCGAGGTGCCGCAGCAGGGCGCGCGTGCCGATGTCGACGCCCGTGCCCGCGAACACGCCCCCGTGCGCGTGGACCACGATCCCGAGGTCCGGGTGCTCCGCTCTCTCGGGCCAGCGGCCGGCGGGGCGCTCGGCGG
>JBMDWS010000536.1:0-2572 GCA_048594695.1 Truepera sp.
CGAGCCGTGTCACGATGCGTTCACCGCCGCTGATAGGGTCCTGGGTGACGAGCGGATAGAGGGGTTTCAGGTATCCCCTCCTTGAGTTCGATAAGCGCTTCGGGGTTGGTGGTGAGCAGGTTGGCGTCGCGCAGCTCACGCAGGAAAGCCGTGTCGACGTCGTGATTCCGAAGCTCGAGAACCTGTTCGGGGTAAGTCTGAGCGGGCGCGTCCCGATGGACTGGGTTTTGGGTCTTGTTGCACTGGAAACAGTCTCGAGGCTCCCTAGCAGTTTGTCGGCTGGCGTTACGTCGATCTTGCTAGCCGCGAGCAGCTCGAGGACCGATATGCCTTTCTGGTTCATCTCTGACTCTTCCCGCGTGAAGTCGCCGATGGTCCGGCAAAACCGCAAAAGTCCAAAACGCTCCCATCAAAAAGGTCAACATGCTCTTGTCGGGAGCGCGCAGCGCTGACAGGGTGACGTCTGAGACGCTGCTAGACTATTTTCCATGAACCGACAGCACTCGATAACCGTGATCGGCGCAGGGATGGCCGGGTCGGACGCGGCGTTCGCGGCCGCGAACGCGGGCGTTCACGTCCATCTCTACGAAATGCGCCCAAAAAAAATGACGCCCGCCCACCGCACAGGCGACTTTGCCGAGCTCGTCTGCTCGAACTCTTTTGGAGGCGAAGGCGAATCGAACGCCAAAGGGCTGTTGCAGCAGGAGATGCTCATGGCAGGCGGACTTGTGATGACGAGCGCCTCTCAGACGCGGGTTCCAGCGGGCGGGGCGCTGGCGGTCGACCGCGAAGCGTTTGGGGAGAAGGTCACACAGGCGCTTAAAAGCCATCCGGACATCACCGTTCACGAGGAAGAGCTGACGAAGCTGCCGGACGGCGTCGTGGTGATCGCCTCGGGGCCACTCACCTCCGACGCGCTGGCTGAAGACCTGCGCCGCGTGATTGGGGAGGACTTTCTCGGTTTCTACGACGCCGCTGCACCGGTTATCGACGTGGACTCGGTCGATATGAGTATCGCTTACCGCAAGGGGCGTTATGGACAGGCGGCAGATTACCTCAACCTGCCCTTCGACAGGGCGCAGTACGAGCGCTGGTTCGAGGCGCTGACAGCGGCGCGGGCGCACACCCCGCACGACTGGGAGAACCTCGAGTTTTTCGAAGGGTGTATGCCCATTGAGGAGATCGCCCGGCGCGGGCCGGACACGCCGCGTTTTGGGCCGCTGAAACCCGTGGGGCTCGAGCATCCCGAAACGGGCGAACGCTTTTACGCTGTGGCGCAACTCAGGCAGGAAGATGTGCGCGGGCAGATGTGGAGCCTCGTCGGCTTTCAGACCGGGCTCAAGTGGGGCGATCAGAAGGAGGTACTGCGGCTGATTCCGGGTCTTGAGAACGCGGAGGTTGTCCGTTACGGTGTGATGCACCGCAACACCTACCTGAACGCGCCGAAACTTCTGGGCACCGGGCTGAACCTGCGTGAGCATCCGGATATGTTTGTGGCGGGCGTGCTGGCGGGCACCGAGGGTTACCTCGAGTCCTCGGCGACGGGCTGGCTGGCGGGAACCAACGCGGCGCGGCGCGTGCGCGGCCTCTCACCCCTGCTGCCGCCTGAAACGACCATGCTGGGCGGGCTGGTCCGCTACCTCTCAAGCGCCAACCCCGACAACTTCCAGCCCATGAACGCCAACTGGAGCCTCGTTCCGGCACTCGAGAAGCGCAAGGGCGAGGGTAAAAAGGAGCGGCGGACGCGGGCCTTCGTGCGGGGCCGCGCCGACTTCGAGGCGTGGCTTGGCAACATCCTAAACAGACCCGTGCCCGAAGTCGCCTGAAAATGGTCGCTCAAGCGCTAGCTCGAAGAGACGTTTGGATGCCTGAATGTGTTGGCCAACAGCGTGGCCGTCACCTGCGACGATTACCAGAACGTGCTGAACGCCGACCCGGATAATATTGAGGGGGCGAGGGCGTCGTCCGGGCCGCCACCCTGCCCGACGCTGGGCCGAGCGGAGGCCTTTATTACGACGGCGAGCGGGTCGACGGGTAGCTTTCCGAGCTGGTGAAGCAGAACCCGTCCACCAGACTATCGAGTCAGGCACAAGCAGTCTGTGGTCGAACGTCTCGCGGTGAAAGGGAAAAGTGTGTCAGGGTGTCCGCACGGCGAAAACGACCCCAACGATTCGGGGTAACGGGCCGACCTGTCACTGTGGCGGAAGAGGCTACTCGAGCCCGACTTTTGATGTGCACGCGCTCGTATGTCTTCTCGACCCTACGGTAGACTCGCGTCATGAATATACTTGTCACGGGCGCAGCCGGATTTATCGGCAGCCACCTTGCAGAGGCACTAGCGGCGCGGGGCGACACTGTGATCGGCCTCGACAACTTCAACGACTATTACGATCCGGCCCGCAAGCAGCGCAACGCCCGTGCGGCCCAGGCAGCAGGGGCGACGGTTCTCGAGGCCGACATTCGCGACCGCACGCGCATCTTCGAGCTTTTTGGGGCGTACCGCTTCGACGCCGTCGCCAACATCGCGGCGCTGGCGGGCGTGCGGAACTCGGTAGCGAACCCGGCGCTCTAT
>JBMDWS010000537.1:0-5914 GCA_048594695.1 Truepera sp.
AGGGATGAAAAACGCCGATAACCTAAACGACTGGATAAAAGGTTACAGCCGGCCATCGGATCCCGAAGTTGTAGCAAACCTCGAGGCGGTTTTGAACGTCGAGCCGGGCACCCTCAGCGGGAGGCTCTACTTCTCTAAAATGCGGTCTCTCAAACACATCCCGAGAGAGTGGTGGCCTGAATGGTGGCCGAAAAAGTTTGGGACACCCAGACGTCATCGCGAGAAGGTCGTCTCACTCATTCCCGGCGATGTGCTTGAAGGTCCCTTGAGTGAACTGAGGCCCGCATTTGACACTGCTATCCAAAAAGTCCTTATAGGAGAAGGCGAACCCGATTTTCGCCAACGGGTGAAAATCTTCAAAGAGAAAACGTACGGCCTCCGATACGCCACGTGGCCAAGCCGACTTCAAGCCGAGTTTGCGATGCTCGTAGAGTACAAGACCGCTCCTAGTGGTCTTGTAAACAAGCATCGCAGGGACAAATGGAAAATGAAGTCTGCCGAAACGGCTCAAAGTCAGCTCGAAAGCTTTTTCGGGTTCCTCTGCCAACCTGCTGATCACTCCGACATCGAGCTCAGAGGCATGGGGATGGATCAGGAAAGCTTGACTTTGGCCTGGCTGGCTGTACCAGACGTCGTGGAGCAATTCCTGGACTTTCGTCGTCTCCGTTCGAGAGGGTTCAATGCTGCGACCGAAACCTTCATCAGCACGTGGGGAGCCATGCTACAGCCGGAACGAGGCTGGTTGTGGCTCAACCGTAACTTGTCCAAGCGCTTGCCGGAAAAACAGCAGGTAACCGTGGAAGCCATGGGCGGTTGGGAAGCCTACTGCATCACAGTTCATGCCGAACTACGAAATTCGCTCAAATCGCTCAAACGCAACGGCCTGATCAGGCAGACGCGCGATCCGATGGAACCGATCCGGCCCATCCTCAACTACCGCGAGCCTCTATCCCTCGTCGACGCAGCTTTACGCCTCACGCTGCAAGACCTGAAAGCAAGGTCTCAGCCCAACGAGATTTTTAGGGCCGAGCTGGCCGTAGCGTGGCGCGACTTTATACTGGTCTCTCTATTGGTACGCTTCCCTCTGCGCGCCAAACACTGGGGTCTATTCACCTATAAGGCGGACGGTACAGGTTCCCTCAGCAAAGATTCGCAAGGTAAGTGGATCCTCACGATTCCCCATGCAGACTTCAAAAACGTCCGCAACCAAAAGATTTTTCCGACAAAAGTTCAGAACGGCGTTGTGACGCTCAGGTTGTCAGAATATCCTCTCCTGTCGCCGGTGATCCCCCTGCTGGAAACGTACCTGGAGAAGGCTTGGCCAATTATCGCGGGAGACGAAGACGTTCTCTTCCCAACAAAAAGGGGTAGCAAAATATCAAGTGCTTATTTGTACGTGCGGGTCAAGGAGTGGACTCGCCGGTACCTCTCGCAGTACTCCACCCGACCTACAGCCATTGAGGGTGTCGACCCTTTCGGCACTCATGCTTTTAGAGATATCGCCGCCACTCACGTCATCAAGACCACCGGCTCCATCTCACTCGCAGCCAATATCTTGCTTGACAGCCCAGAAATGGTTCTCCGGCATTACGCACACTTTATGCCCGAAGACCGTCTCGGACTGGCGATGGAAAAGATGGCTGAAGCGTTCGAAGACGAAGAGGACGACAAATGAGCAAATCCGAGATTGAAGTACTTAAGGCCGCCCTGATCGGGCGGCTTTCTTTTTTGGTCCACACGCTATACAGCGACCGCGCCGTCTGGCAGGGTCACGAATGGCGCGTCGGCAGCGTGAGAGGCGAACCGGGCTCGAGCATGGCTATCGAAGGCAAGGACCCGGCACGCTTGGGCCTCTGGCACGACCACAACCCCGCAGCCCAAGAGCGAGGCGGCGACGTGCTCAACCTCATCGCCGGAGCCCTCGGCATCGACTTCAAAGGCGCGCTCGCCTGGGCAGAACGTTTCCTGGGCTCTTCTGGATCACAGCCTCTATCGGTTGCTCCGACGGTTGCGAAACCGGGTAACAGCACCGGCATCACGGTGCGTACCGGCGAACCCCTGGCTGAAGCCGACGCCCGCTCCCTCAGGCAAGCTGCCGCCGCACTTCAGCGGCACAAGGGCGCCATGGCGCAGCTCCGCAAGCGCGGGCTCGAGCTCGCCACGATTCAACACTTCCACCTGGCTCTCTACAGCTACGTCGGCACGCAGGGAGGGGTCATGAACGCCCTCTCCTACCCTGTGCTGGATGATGAAGGGAAAGCCCGCAAGCGCTACCTGCGCTCAAGACTCGACCGGGTCACGGTAGGCGGACCCGACGCCAAGGACTGGGCAGCCGGGAAGCCCGGCACCTACTGGGTCACGCCTAGGGAGGGACGTAAAGAGTTGTTCATCTGCGAAGGCGCCAAGGACGGCTGGTGGCTCTGGCAAGCCCTGCAGCACTCTCCCCTACAAGGACGCCTGTGCATCATCACCAGCACCCACGGCAGCGGTATCCCCGACCCCTGGCACGACCCCGTGTTCTGGCAAGGCTGGGAGCGGGTCTACCTGGCACAGGACAACGACGAAGCAGGCGAGGCACTGGCCCAACGCGTCCGCGAGGTGGCCGGGCGCGACGTGCACCGGGTGCGCGTGCCTCAGGACTATGGCAAGGACTGGACCGACTTCTTCCGCAGCGGCCAGACCGCCGCCGACATCGCCGTGCTGCTCGAGCATGCTCCTGTATTCAGCCTCGAGGTCGAGCAACTCCCTACGGCCACTCTCCCCCCCTCGACAGGCCATCACCTAGTCGCGCCGCGGGAAGTCGGTCGAACTTACGCCAACGGCCACCTCTACCTGCCGTTTCGCGCTCTAGAGCAGACAGAGGGCGAGGACTACGGAAATCATATCAGCGAGAAGGTGCAGCGTTACCGCACTCTTGTTCTGCGCTCGGACGGACAAGTTCTTTCCATCCATACCCTGCCGGCGTCTCGCGGAACACCCAAACAAGATCGGGTGCTGGCGCTTAGCGACGGCACCCTCATTTCACGACAGCCCACTAGACACGAAGCTGAGAACGGCCTGAGTCCGGGGGCCGTGGCGCGCTACCGGGAAGCGAGGCGATCACAAAGGAGCGCCCTAAGCCTCTCCCCTACCGACCTGGTCGAAGCCCTCAGCAACACGCTGAGGGCTTCGGTCGTTCTGGCACGCCCCGAAGATCACGCCCTGCTGGTTCTTCTGCTCTTCGCTTCGCCCGCCCGCGCTGCCTTCGACAAATTCCCGCAGGTACGCATTCAGGGTCCTGCTCGGGAGGAACTTCACGCCTTACTCGAGCGTCTGGATGGCGACCCGTCTATTGCGGAGCCTGATTCAGCTCTCGAAGGAAGCTCTCACGCCTTGGTCATCTACACGCGTGGCAGTGTGCCTTTACCAACGCTGCAGAGTTCAACACCGCTGCCATCCCCTCAGGCGTTGCAAAATGATCTCCGCCTCTGGGTCTTCGAAAATGTCTCGCGTATCGAACGAGCTATGCAAAAGCGCACTGACGGAGACGTGAGCCCCCAGGAGGCGCTGAGCGTGCCGCTAAGGGTCGTCGCCGACCTTCTGGGACTTCCAAGCCTTCGAGACCAAGTCAGGGCCGCTCTGGCGCTGCAGGAGCAACCTCTGGTGATTCCATCAACACCATCAGACCTACTCCAACAAGCAGTTCGTTCGCTTGTACGCCAGGGTTACAACCATAAGATCGCGCTCGTCCATCTCCAGCTCGAGCTGCAATTCCTTGAACGGAGCGGCGCGACAGGAGAGCTGCTGCAAACCCAACCAGTCTGGCGTGAGGCGAGGTGGATCGGCAAGACCCTCCGGGCATACCAGCTCCTGGACCCCCGAGAACCTGCCACGCGCCCTCGACTCTGGGGCGTACAGACGCGCATCGTCACTCTCGCGCCGAGCTTCGTCGGGGCGGTACAGCAGGAGCTCATTGAAAGGGATGAGGCGTTCGTCTTGCAAACGCGACAGTCCCTGGCGTTCTGTTTAGCAAAGCCCTGCAGCGAGTGTCCCTACCAAGATTTTTGTTTCATGAGGTCGCAGAAGGAAAAAGCAAGGTTTGTAACAACAGTAAGGCAGACGCAGAATCCCATTCAAAGCCTGCTCATTGATTAACAAGATGATAGTCGTTTCGACCTTGGCTTTGTTATACGTGTTGACAACTAGTGGGCTGTCCTCCACGAAAGTTTTAGCGTATAGATTTCGCGGTTGTAGCCTATTTAGTGAGCCACGCTTCCAACGAGTGAAATTCTTCTGGTAGCAGCTTTTTGGCTAGAAACTGATGATGGATGGACCGAAGCATAGCGTGATTTAGGTTTTCAACAGGGTCGCCCTCGTTCTTTCGGATGTAGTCGTAAGCGAACCGGTGGTGCTTTTTAAGAAATGGGATAAATCCGTCAAGTAGGCTCTCGTCGCCGAGATCATCTGTGGCTAACGAGAGTGCGGCCAATCTTGCTTCCTCAAAGTCCTTCAGCAGCCTATCTTCGGTCTCACGAGCATTTTCTTCAGCTTGCAGCGCCTCTTGACCCTTTTTGGACGCCGAATCTCGATCATGCTCTAGTGTGCCTGGCCTACGCCTGAAGTCCTTTTCCAGTGCCGTGATCGTATACGGCGTCAAATTCTTAATTTGCCCCGAGCGAAAACGCTTGCGTACAACCTCCAAGTTTTCGGCGACATACTCTGCGTCATGGCGCTTTACAACGTCTTCGGCCTGTGATCTACTCAATCCAAATTCGGTTACGAGGGTACTTACGTTAGCTTGCGTAGCTAGATCCTCTTTCCCAGTTAGAACTTCGCGCTTTAACTGGGAACTACGATCATTAATCTTGAAATGTAGGTGCGTAACCTTTCGACCCGTTTTTATCTCAGTAAACTCGAACGAAAGGTCAGTGTTCTTATCAAGCTCCCGCTGGGCCTGCAATATAACCCTTTTTTTAAAGCTACCGTAGTGGTCATACGCAATGCTAAGCCTTAAAATTTCACGTAGCTCGCCCACAGCCATTTTTCTCTCGCCGATACGGCTGTATTGCTTGAGAAGCTCGTATATCCTCTGGGAATAAAAACTCTGGAGGGGTAGTATGTTGCGCACATCATACTGTGTGTAGCGCTCTTTCAGCTGTAGAAGATATGGCTTCAGTATTGGATCAAAGCTGAGTTCTACATAGCCTTTACCGCGCTCATATCGGGCTCGGCTGATGAATGTGACTTGCAAATGACCATTGTCTTGGGGAATCTCTAGCACTTTGCCCATCAGACTCTTGGTTATCTGCCGAGCGCGGTCGTACATGGCTTTGTTGTTTGTACCCGTGTAGTCAACGAAGTCAGCTATTTTAATCCGGTACGGCTTGAAATCTTCGTCGCTCGGCAGAATTTTCGTAAGGGTAAGAAGGATCAAGCGATTTTCATTGACTGTCAGCTCATGTCTGGCATTAATGAGGTCATTGCCTTTGCGAATAAGCATTACCTGTCGGTCACTAGCCTCTGACATGGTTACCATTATTGTAGCATCCTGAGCTAGTTGTGTAATCAGTCACCCGCAAATTGTCACCGTTCTGGACGACAACTATGACTCATTTGCAGAAGTTAGACCCGCAATACGTCACAACTCCTCGAGCCAAACAAAAAGTTGCACTTTAGGAATCATGAGTAGCTAGATATAAGACCAAGCGCAACCCACAACCGATTGACTAATATTTTGGTCGAACCGCATCGTCCGCAATACGTCACGGCTCGTCCTACAAAAGCACTGCTAATAACCTATACCCGCAATACGTCACACTTCGTTATATTTCGTATCCTGCCAACCCGCAATACGTCACCTTTTACCCGCAATACGTCACCTTTTACCCGCAATACGTCACCAGCGCACCCGCAATACGTCACCTTTTACCCGCAA
>JBMDWS010000538.1:0-2534 GCA_048594695.1 Truepera sp.
ACCATTTCGGGCTGAAGGCGGGGCGCGAAGGTCGCTGGAACAACCCCGGACTCTTCGGACGTTACGGGTAAACCCGCGTGCTCCCAAGCGGCGAAGCCCCCGTCGAGCACCTGTACCGACGTCAATCCAGCGTAGCGAAGGAGCCACCAGAAGCGCGCCCCGAACATCCCGCCGTCAGCGTCGTAAATAGCGACCACACTGTCGTTGCCGATACCCAGCGCCCCGAGCTTGGCAGCGAAGGCGTCCATATCGGGGAGCGGATGCCGCCCGCCGTGAACGCCTACGGGTCCGGCAAGGTCATCGTCGAGGCTCAGGTAACGCGCGCCGGGAATATGCCCGGCGTCATAGAGCTGTCGACCCGCTGTCGGGTCGGCGAGCGAGGCGCGCACATCGACGACACGAAGGGTCGGCGAGCCCACGAGGGCTGAAAGGTCCTGGGCGGTGATCAGGTTCGACATAAAACTCCTAAATGCGCTGCTCGTCCAGTTTAGGATCGGGCGTCGCGGGCAGGTCGGCCGACGGGATGCGCCGAAAGAGCCTCACGACAACGAAAAGTCCGGCCAGAAAGAGGAGCCCACCGAGAAAAAACGGTGCGCCCGGCAAGGTAAAAGGGGCGGCGTCCGAGGTGAAGTAGCCGAACAGGCCCGTTGTAAAGATGAGCGGCGCGAAGATGCTCGAGAGCGAAATCAGCGACGTCAGGGCACCCTGAATCCTCCCCTGCTCTTCGGGCGGCGCGGACCCGGCGACGAGCCCCTGCACCGCTGGCCCGGCGACACCACTCAGGCTACCGATCACGATGACGGCAATCATCATCCAGCCCTGCGAGGCGAGTCCGTAGAGAAAAAAGACCAGCGCCGAAAACGCCAGACCGCAGATTATCGTGCGGCGCTCGCCCAGAAAGCGAATGGTCGGGCGGATTAGAAAACCCTGTACCAGCACCGCCATGACCCCGACGAGAGCCAGCGTCAGACCGTTGGTCTGCTCTCCCCAGCCGAAACGGTAGCCCGTGTAGAGCACCCAGACATTCTCGAGCCCGCGCTGCGCCAGCGAGATGAAGATAAAAGCCAGTGCCAAGCCCGCGACCAGCGGGTAAGCCCCGAGACCTCCGACACTGCCAATTGGGTTGGCTTTGGCCCAGGAAAAGGCGCTTCGCCGCTCCGGCGGCAGGGATTCAGGCAACACGAAGTAACCGTAGAGGCAGTTTAGAAGCGCCAGACCCGCCGACACCATAAAGGGCAGATGCAAACTCACGGCTCCCAGCAACCCACCGAGGGCCGGGCCACAGATGAAACCCAACCCGAACGCGACCCCCACGAGCCCGAAATTCTGGGCCCTGGTCTCGGGCGTCGACACGTCGGCGATGTAGGCGTTGGCGGTGGTGATGCTCGCGCCGGCAATCCCGGCGATCACGCGTCCGACGACGAGCCACGCGAGGTTGGGCGCGAACGACAGGATCAGGTAGTCGATCCCGAGACCGAAAAGTGAGATGAGCAAAACAGGGCGGCGACCGAAACGGTCGGAAAGCGCGCCCAAAAGCGGCGCGAAGAAAAACTGCATGAGCGCGTAGACCGAGGCGATGATGCCGTAGTAGCGAGCCGCGAGCATCTCGCTGCCGCCCACGAACGACTTGATGAGTTCGGGAAGAATGGGGATGACGATACCGAGCCCCACGATGTCGATAAAGAGGGTGATGAGAATAAAGATCATGCCCGGCTGGCGCGGCCTTTTCATAGCGTCCCTTTCTGCAACCTCATGAGTCTAACAGAGGTCTGAAAGGGCAGTCGGCCCAAGCCCGGAAGCCTATTTTTTCAGAACCTCAACGCAGGGCGACGCCGTAATCCAAGGATGTCTGACCCACTGGCCTTGAGCTGAAACTCGGTACGCGATCAAGAGAAGTCAACGGTATTCTTCATGCAACCTGTCTGCATTCAAACCTGCAAGGGCACGCTAGCCGAAAATCTTCCAGATCCAGCGAATGACTAGACCCAGGACAAGCAGCCATAGAAGCACGACGAACGCTGCGGCAGGATAACTAACCGGCTTGCCACCTGCCACCCGCGCACGTTCTCTGGCCTCTGCCAGTACCTCTGGCGGCGTCAGACGCACGACCAGCGCCAGCCCGAGAGGAACGAGCACTATATCGTCCAGAAGACCGAGTAGCGGAATGAAGTCGGGGATGAGGTCGATAGGGCTAAGCGCATAGGCAGCTACGACCAGCGCCAAAAGCCGCACGTGTAGCGGGGTACGGGGATCTCGAGCCGCGTAATACACCGTCAGGGTGTGTCCCTTGAGATCCCGGGCGCGCGCCCTGACCGAATCGAAAAACTTCATGGCCCTGTAGGGGAAAAGAACAAGCCACCATTCGAATGGACACTAGTCTGATCGCAGACCGCACCCCGGCGGTTGAAAGGATGTCTCTGGCTCATGCTCCTAAAGGTCCGAAGCAGCCAATTTACCATGTAAGACCTCAACGCCTCGAGCGCCGCTCGTTCCCACGCTTGAAGTTTCCTGTGACACGCTGAAGAACGTACTGG
>JBMDWS010000539.1:0-7187 GCA_048594695.1 Truepera sp.
AAAGCCTCGGTTTGCCCAAGCCGGGGTTTTTCCCTTTCGCAGCCTCAAAGTTTGTCCACAGGGACTGCGAGCAAATCGGTCCAGGTATTGATCATGCGGTACAGAGCCACCACACCCACCGCCTGACGCACCTCACCCTCATCAAGTCCAGCGTCCCTCAAGATGCCCAGGCGGCGAGGATTGTCAGGGTGTCTTACTGCTGCCTGCGCAAATCTCACCAGCGCCCCAATCTTATCTGTCACTCCCGCTACAGCCTCGCCGCTAGCCAGGGCCCCCAAGATAGGCAGCTCTATTTCCTGCAGCGCGAGGGCGTGCAGATGCACCTGCGCAGCGTACTCGCTGCCTTCCTTCTTAGAAACGACCACGACCCCCATTTCATGGGTCGTCCGGGACAACTCACATACGTAGCACGGTGCTTTCGCCAAAGCCGCAAAAGGACCGCGCGGTCCTTTGGGTTTCTAGCAGGTGGTCTTAGTATCCAAGATGCACCAGTACGGAGCCACCTCTAGCTTTCGCGAGATGGCTTTGGTCGATAAGACACGAACGCAACAGTGCGGCTGTCGGGTGACCAGGAATTGACGTTGATCGTTCCCTGCCCGCCGAACAGTTTTGCCACCGTCTCCGCTGCTCCGCCTTGCGCCGGGATCAGCCTTAGCTCTACGTTCTTGTCCGGCGGGTGGTCACCTGGCTCCACGTCATCCTTGCCGTAGGCGAGGTAGACAACCCAACGGCCGTCCGGCGAGACGTGCGGGAACCAGCAGTTCGCTTCCTCCACGACCATCTGCGTGGGCTGAGAACCGTCGGCGTTCATCCGCCAGACCTGCATTAGCCCCGTTCGGGTCGAGTTGAACCAGATGTGCTGCCCGTCCGGCGCGTACTCTGCTCCGTCATCCAGGCCCGGTGTGTCCGTCAGCTGCGTCTCCGCGCCGCCGTCTACCGAGATGGTGTAGATGTCGTACTGCCCGTTTCGCTCGGCGCAATAGGCGAGCCGCGCCCCGTCGGGCGACCAGCCATGCAGGTAGCTCGGGCCTTGCTCCGTCACGAGCTTCGGCTCGCCACCCTCAAGTGGCAAGGTGTAGATGCGCGAACGGGCGTCCTCGTTAGTGAAGTGACTGATAGCAAGCTGGCTGTTATCAGGCGAGAGGACGTGGTCATTGTTGCAGTCGGTGGCAAACCCAGTGTCGATTTCCTCGACGCTGCCGCCTTGCAGGTCGTAGCGGTACATACGCCCCCGGCTGTTATAGATCAGCTGTCTACCGTCACGTGTCCAGTTGGGAGCTTCGATGACGTCGTCGAACTCCCGGAGTATCGTTCTCTCACCCGTATGAACGTCGACGGTTTCTAGGAGGCTGATCGAATCCCGTCGAGCAATGAGGTCTCGTAGTGTGTGGATATCCATATCAGTGGCGACTCCCGTTTACCGAAGCTCGTCTAGAGGTTGACTCAAACCGCCCAGCAAGTCGCCAATTAGGTCGCTGTAGTCCCCCTGGTGGTTCACGCTCAACTCGAGCCCGAGTTGCTTTTTGGAGTCGACGTAGCTGTAAGAACCGCCGGGGTAGTAGCCAACGTGATATGGCAGCCCCACCCCGATATCTCCTAGCTTTTGCTGAATGACCTTGCGGTCACCAACGAACAGGCATACGTGCATTACGCCCTGACCGTTCTTGTCGAGGAACGTCCGCCAGGGGCTGGGCGTTGGACCCGGTTCGAGCAGCTCGAGGATGATGTTGCCGAGATCGTATTTGGCGACCCGCAGGTCGGTGTAGGCCGCCGCCTCGCCGTTCGTGTAGTGATGGATGCCGTCGGGAAAGACAGTCTCGATCTGCGCTTCCTTCATACCTAGAACCTGCGCCCAGTTCGCATTGACCCGTTCAACGTCATCCACCACAATACAGAGCTGAGTGAAACATTCATTTTCGGCCATAAGCTGCTCGCGCCTCCCTGATTTTGCCACAATATCTTTGCCCCAAATAACTCGGTAGCGTAACCAGACGCCTCCATTGTCGCGCGGCTCGCAGCCTATAAACTCCATGCCCATCTTTGGTAACTCTCCCGGACGGTCATGAATGTCGGACCAGTTCGCCCACTCGATAGAGCTGCTCATTTCGGGATAGGGCGCGTTAAGCAGGGCGAACTCTGCACCGGTCACGCGACCCACGAGCCATGCGTCGCCTGCTAGCTCACCGTGAATATCCTCGTAGAGGCTACTATCCTCGAACGGGGGGTGCCACTGCTTAGGCAAAATGCGGCCGTCCACAGTCGTAATCATGTGGCAGATCAGATTAGGTTTCATCAAGGCTCCTTTCTTTCTGGCGTGCATGTTCACCACACCCTATCAATCCGAAAAGGATAGGGGTTCTCTGCTACCCAGAAGTCGATATAGACGCCCATGTGCAGGTGTGTAACCTTCTGCAGGGCGAAAAACTGACCCTTTATGTCGTGCGACACCATGTTTGGTGACACGGTACTGCTCATTTAAACGAAGACTTCTGCCTTATATGGTGACGCCCTTATTGAGTTTCGAAGCGGACTCGCACCAGCGCTGACAGGGCTGTAGGCACGTGACAGGCTTAACCACCGAAAGTCGGTTGGGACACTGCCTTTTTCGCTTGCGGTGCCAACTGAATTTCAGCACCATTTACATCTCGCCGCTTCATGTAATATCATTTGTTACATGAAGCGGGAGGGCGGGCAGAGCATATTAGTAGGCGACGTTAGCGAGAGTCACGACTCGAAACTGATGCGTCACGACAGGGCGTGTAATACGTGAAAAGAGACAGCCGGTTATCCGGCGTGCTTCACATCCTTCTACACATGGCTGAAGCTGGTACTCCGGTCACATCAGAGGCGATGTCCAAAATGATGCAGACCAATCCCGCTGTCGTCCGGAAGATCTTAGCGGGCCTGCGCGAGCAAGGCTTCGTGACTTCTGAGAAGGGGCATGGAGGCGGCTGGCAACTCGCCCGCGATTTGGGAGCGGTAACAATGTACGACATCTACAGTGCACTGGACAACCCGACCATCTTCGCGGTAGGTAACCGAACGGAAGCCCCCGGATGCCTAGTGGAGAAAGCTGTCAACCGGGCTATGAACGAAAGTTTTGAGGAGGCGGAAGCACTGCTACTGGCGCGCTTCAAGCAAGTGACGCTAGCGGACCTGAGTAAAGACGTCCGCCAACAGCGGGACAACTGTGCATATTCACAAGAGAAAGTAGAAGAGCACCGAAATGTATGACGTAATTATCATAGGCGGCAGTTATTCTGGCATGGCAGCAGCCCTCCAACTTCTAAGAGCCCGGCGCTTGGTGCTTGTCATCGACGCAGGACAGCGACGCAATAGGAACGCCCCGGCATCACACGGATTCCTCACTCAGGACGGCGTCGATCCCGCAGAGATTGCTCGCACAGCCCGTGCGCAACTTACGGCCTACCCCACATTGACCTGGCTGGACGCGGCAGCGACGCAAGCTGAAAGCACTGAGGGTAGTTTCTGCGTGACCACCACGGACGGGGGACGGCACCAGGGCCAACGCCTTGTTTTCGCAACCGGCGTGAGCGACACGCTGGCAGAGATCCCGGGGCTCGCCGAACGCTGGGGCAGGAGTGTTTTTCATTGCCCTTACTGCCACGGCTACGAGCTGGGCATGGGACGGATCGGCGTGATTGCTACGGGCCCGAACTCACTCCACCAGGCCCTCCTGTTGCGCGAGTGGGGCGAGGTCACTTTCTTCCTCAATGGCGCATTCAAGCCTGATAAAGAGGGCTCAGCGAAGCTCGCCGAGCGGGGCGTCTTTGTCGAAGCGTCCAAAATCGTGCAGCTCCAGAATCACGCAGGTGTGTGCTTAGAGGATGGGCGCAGCCTGAATTTCGTTGGCTTTTTCACGGCTTCTCGCACTGTCCCATCAACACCTTTAGCCGAAAACCTCGGGTGCGAACTTGAGCCGACGCCTAATGGCACTCAGGTGAAGACTGATGAGAGCAAGCAAACGTCGGTCGCTGGAGTTTTCGCCTGTGGAGACACAGCTTACGCGCCGCATTCTTTAACGTTTGCTGTTAGCGATGGAGCGTTGACGGGGCTGCACGTCCACCGTTCGCTGGTTTTCTGATGCCTGGGAAGAATGCAGTCCACGACTCGCCTGCGTCGACCGACCATGAGCACCCCGATCACCTCGGCGGCCATCACCATTTTAGAGGGATTAACATGTGGGTCGCGCGGCTCGACAATCCTGAGCGCGAGAAGATCCAGCGACCCCGAGAAGTAATCGGAAGCCTGAACTTACGCGATGGCGACGTCATCGCCGATATCGGTGCGGGCACAGGGTATTTTGCGCTCCGGATTGCTCAAAGCTACCCGCACGTGAAAGTCATCGCGGCTGACGCACAGCCTGAAATGATCGAGTATCTGGCGGCGCGGGCGAAAGCTCAGAACTACACCAACCTAGAGCCGCTCGTTGTTCATCCGGCCGAGCCAAGCCTTCCCGTTAAGGCCGACCTTGCCCTAATGGTGGACACACTCCATCACATCACAGACCGCGCCTTCTACCTAAGCCACCTGTCAAGGAGCTTGGCCGTTGGCGCGAGAATAGCAGTTATTGACTACCGAACAGATGCGCCGGAAGGACCGCCACACTCCCACCGGATTTCCAAGGAGGAGATCACGAGTGATCTCGAGCAGATGGGCTACACGCTAGAGGCTGACTTGGACTTCCTGCCGAACCAGTACTTCATGATTTTCAGACAACGCGGATGATGCGCTTAGCGTCGGAAGCTGTCGACGAGGAGCGCGTAGTCGCCGGTGAAGTGCGCCAGCGTGCCGTCGACGTCGAAGAGGACGGCCCGAATCACCAGCGCTGGTGGACGAGCGGGGCAATATCGCTGTCATAAACATCGTTGACGGCGCGCATCGTCGCTTCAGAAAGGTCGGGGAAATCGGCGGCAGCGGTGTTATCGGCAACCTGCTGCGGGGTTTTGCCGCCAGGAATGGCGCAGCTCACCGCCCCGAACATCAAAATCCAGCGTAGGGCGAACTGGCTCAGGCTCATGCCCTCGGGGACGAGCGCGCGGAGCTTGTCCACTGCGCCTAACCCCGTCTCGAAGTCCACACCGGAAAACGTCTCGCCCCTGTCGAAAGCTTCACCGTGCCGGTTGTAGTGGCGGTGGTCATCAGGAGCGAAGTGGCTCTCATGGGTCAGCTTGCCCGTTAACAGGCCGCTCGCGAGCGGCACCCTCGCCAGAATACCGACGTTTTTAGCCTCGGCCTCGCGGAAAAATTTTTCGGCGGGGCGCTGCCGGAAGAGGTTGAAGACGATCTGCACGGTGGCGACCCCCGGGTACTCAAGGGCCTTAAGCGCCTCCTCGACCCGCTCGACGCTCACACCGTAATGCTGGATGAGACCTTCTCGTTTGAGGTCTTCGAGCGCGCCGAAGACCTCCGGGCGGTAGTAGACGTCCGTGGGTGGGCAATGGAGCTGGAGCAGCTCGAGCGCCTCCGCCTCTAGGTTCGTCAGGCTGCGTTCGACAAAAGCCCTCAGGTTTTGGGCAGTGTAGCCCGCTGCCGTATGCGGGTTTAGGCGGCGGCCCGCCTTGGTGGCGACGATGAACGGGTCGCTGCGCTCGCGTCTGAGCCGCGCCAGGAGGCGTTCACTGCGTCCGTCGCCGTAGACGTCCGCTGTATCAAAAAAGGTAACGCCCTTATCTACTGCCCTGTGAAGCGTGCGGAGCGCGTCTGCTTCCGAGACTTCACCCCAGTCCGCGCCGATGGCCCAGGCTCCGAAACTAACCTCTGAAACCTCAAACCCGGTCTTGCCGAGCGTGCGTGTTTTCATATACATTTACGCTACCACGCAATCTGAATACGCTACAGCGATTTGCATAATCACTGATAACGTAGGTTGTAGCCGGAATGACCGAACCAACCAAGCATGTCTTGCAAGGAGATAGTTTTCAGGGCAGCAGCCATGGCTAAATAGAGAGCGTCTCGAGCTGTTGCTTGAGTGCACGAAGCTGCTCACTTGCTACTCGGCTGGGGCGGCCTGGTGGCTTGCCTGGTGCTAGCTCGCCACGCTCTCGATATCGACGTAGGTAGCGCAACTGTCGCGTGGCCAACCCGGAATGTAACCGCTGCTTTGTGAGTGCTGAAGGCGCGTTCCATCACAGCTTCGACGATTCGTTCGCGTAAGTCTATCGAATAGCCAATGCCTTAGCTTGACCTATCTCACTCATTCTGTAAACCGCTGTAAGTCAAACATGCTCAACACGCTTCGAGGACAAGACATGAACCAACCTTTCGCTGACGACTCACGCCCCTGGGACATTCTGCTCGTGGGCTGGGCGTCCGGCTCTGGCAAATTCTTCTCAGTTACCCCCTCGCCCGCGCTTACGGCGTTACCGTCACCGAGATGGACGACCTGTACGCAGCCGTCTGCTCCATGATTACGCCCGCCCAGCAGCCAACCTTACACTTCTGGGATACCGACCCCGAAGTCTAGAGCTTGACGCCCGATCAGATCGTCGAGCTGCACCGCTCAGTCTGCCGAATTTTAAAGCCCGCCCTCGAGGCCATCGTTGCCAACCATGTCGAATCCGGCACGCCCGTCATCCTTAAGGGCGATTACCTCCTGCCCGCAACTGTTGACGCGATCATAAAGACTTGGCGAGAATAAGGGCTGTTTTTGTGAGCGAGAGTGACGAACGTCAGCTCGTCGAGAACTCCCGGGTTCGGGAACCCGGAGAGGGCAAGCAGCAAGGCAGAGTCAAGGTGAGTGCGCTGCTCAACGCGCAAGTTGAGGAAGCGTGCAGGCAGCTCGATCTCCCGGCCTTACCTACACGGCCCTAGGAGAACCTTCTTGAGAGAGCGGTCGGTATAACGACAGCTTGAAGAAACCCGCCAGCTCGGGATCCCCAAAAATGGATCCCGAGCTTCTCGCGCACGACAAAGCTAAGTGTCGGACGCTCCTCATTCAGAATGGCTGAGGCGCGTCGCTTATGTCTAAAGTCACGAACAAGCTAAAACGTTTCGATCGTCTAAGAGATAACCAAACAGCAGTAAGCAGTAGGCGCGAGACACCTAGAGCTCCGTATCTGCTCCCTCAGGTGCAACGCGCCCCATGATCATACTTAAGGGAATGAGCAGCAGCCAGGAGTAGAGCGCCCACGAAGGATTCCAGAAAGCCAGCGGGATCGACAGCA
>JBMDWS010000054.1:0-4382 GCA_048594695.1 Truepera sp.
GCGGGCGCAAAAGAAGTTTGCAGGTTTAGATGAACTCAAGGCACAACTGGCCCAGGATGCCGAGTCCGCGCGCACCCTGCTGAGGCGTCTAACCGCTGAACTCCAATGACAAGGAACGAGCCGGCAACGAGCTGAAGCCGCAGGAAAGCTTTGCACCGTGGGTGCGATCATTCTTGACGCCTAGGGGAAAATTCTCGTTCAGAAACGCAGCGCGGATCGTCCTCTTCCCAGGGTGCTGGAAAGGCTACGTAGAGCTGGAGGAAACCCTCGAGGGTGCCCTTGCGCGGGAAGTTGCCTAGGAAACGGGCTGGCATCTAACCCGCATCGATGCGGTTCTCTTTGTCCACGAATGGGAAGCCGAAGGGCTTGGACGGCTCGAGTTCGACTTCGTGGTGTGCGCGTATCAGGCGACCTTGAGAAGCCGCGACGCGAGACGGACAAGGTCAGTGAACCGCGCTGGGTCGGTCCCAACGACCTCCCCCTACTCATGGAGGGCCGCGCACCGAACGACAACGCCATCTTTGGGCTCGTCAAACGCGCCCTCACATCCCCTACTTCAGTCAAGCCAAAAGCGCCTGACCTATACTGAACTATGCTCATCTACGGTAAACAGGCAGTCATCGAAGCGCTCGAGGAAGGTAGCGCCGAGCGCGTCTTCGTCGCGCAGGGCGTCGCACCCGGTACGCTAAAACAGCTGCAGAGCCTCGCCCGCAAGGCCGACGCCGATGTTCAGCTCGTCCCCCGCATCCAGCTCGACCAAACCCTCAAGACGACGCGTCATCAGGGAATCGCTGCCGAGCTTCCCGATCTCACGTACGCCGACCCCGAAGCCCCTTTTAAACTGGCCGAAACGCGCGGGGAAAAGCCTCTTCTCGTTCTGCTCGACGGCATCACCGACCCACACAATTACGGCGCGATCATCCGCAGCGCCGAGGTGCTGGGCGCACACGGCGTCATAACCGAGGAGCGCCGCAGCGCGCCTCTCTCAGCGGTCGTGGTCAAGACCTCGGCGGGTGCGAGCAGTCATCTGCCGCTCGTTCAGGTCAAAAACCTCCCCCGTCACATGGATGATCTCAAAGCGCGTGGGGTCTGGCTCTACGGTGCTTCGGGCGATGCTACGTCAGAAGCGAAAGATATCGACTGGGACCGCTCTGCCGCACTCGTGATCGGCTCGGAAGGATCGGGCATGCGGCGACTCGTGCGCGAGAAGTGCGATGACCTTATCGGCATTCCCATGAGCGGCAAGGTCGCCTCGCTCAACGCCTCGGTCGCTGCGGGCATCCTGCTCTACAGTGTCTTGGACGCACGCCGGGGTAGGGTGTAAAGCAGTATGTCCAAGCGCCTCAAAAGTAAGCACCTGCTCGAGCTGACCTTCATCGCCGACGCGCAGCTGAGTCCCGACGGCAAACAGGTCGCCGCTGTCGAAACGACCATCGAACGACCCGAGGACGATGCCAAGCCGCCCGAATACCGCTCGCATATCTTCCTCTACCCGAGCGCGGGAGAAGCCTCACGCAGACTCACCTACAGTGGCGAGGCAAACACGCAGCCGCGCTTCAGCCCTGACGGGACGCTGCTGGCTTTCGTCTCGAGTCGCGGTGAAGGGAAAAAGCCGCAGCTCTACCTACTTCCCCTGGATGGTGGCGAGGCACGTCAGTTGACCGATTTCAAGGCCGGCGTCGGCGAAATCGTCTGGCATCCGTCGGGCACGTCTCTAGCCTTTACCTCGAGGGGCGACTTCGAGGACGACGGTGCCAAACAGGGCAGGGGGAGGATCATCGACCGCCTCGCGTATAAGGGGGACGGCGTCGGTTTCGTGCCGAGCGAGAGTGCGCAGATCTATCTCTATGACCTGGAGAGAGACAAAACCAAGAAATTGACTCGGCTGAGCGACAGCCCCACGGCCCTCGCCTTTAGCCCGGACGGCGATACCCTCTACTTCATCGCGGCCCAGAATGTCGAAGCCGCAGACGCGTGGGAGAGCGATCTCTGGAGTCTGAGCCTGCTCGGAGGTAAAGCCAAACGCGTTGCGACAGGTCTCCAAAGACCTTACGCCGTCGAGCCGAGTCCCGACGGCACGCTTCTCGCACTCCTGGCCGCGACCGACAACGCCAACTTCGCCTCACCCACCGGACTCTGGATCGTCGCGACCGAAGGGGACCAGGCGCGGCTCCTTACTGGAGAACTCGAGGCGGTCCCGAGCATCGGTAGCGACTGTCACTACGGCGCGTACCCGAACATTCCAGCCTGGGCCGAAGACGGACAAAGCCTCTTTATTAACGCCAACCGCGAAGGGCGTAGCGGTCTCACGCGGATTTTTCTGGACGGTACGCTCCGAACGGTACAACGCGGAGACCGCGCCGTGACGGGTTTTCACCATCAGGGGGGTCGCTTCGCCTTTACCGCAGAAACCCCGCACCAGCCCGGCGAGGTCTTTTTCCGTGACGCACGTGGCAAGGAACTGCAGCTGAGCCGGGCCAACACGGACTTTTGCACGACGTATCGCCTGAGCGAGGCGAGCCCGGTCCGGCGGGCGAAAGCTCGAGGTGGTCCCAAACTCGCCTATTGGACGCTCGAGCCCCACAAACCGCGCAAGGACGGCGCGCTCATCGTACAGGTTCACGGCGGCCCGCACACCAACTATGGCTACGGCTTCTCCTTCGAATTTCAGCTTTTGGCCTCACACGGTTACACCGTCGTTTACGGTAATCCACGCGGCTCTAGTTCGTACGGTGCAGACTTCACAACCACCATGCAGGGGCGCTACGGGACAATCGACGCGGACGACGTCATGGCGATTACCGACGCAGCCTGCCGGGCGCACCCCACTCCGGACGCTCCTGTCCACCTGACAGGGGGCTCGTACGGCGGCTTCATGACCAACTGGCTCGTCGGACATACGAACCGCTTCCGCTCCGCCGTGACGCAGCGCTCGATCTGCAACTGGCTCTCGTTTTACGGCACGTCGGACATCGGCTATAATTTTGCCGCACAAGAGGTAGGGGGTACGCCCTGGGAGAACCTCGAGAAACTCTGGGCGCAGAGCCCGCTTCGCTACGTCGCGAACGTCACGACGCCGCTTTTGATTCTCCATAGTGAGCAGGACCACCGTTGCCCTATCGAGCAGGCCGAACAATTTTTCGTCGCACTCAAGCGCCTAGGACGGGAAACCCGTCTGATCCGCTTTCCAGACGAGGGTCACGAACTCTCTCGCTCGGGACGACCCGACCGGCGACTCGAGCGCCTCGACGCGATCATAGGGTGGCTCGAGACGCACCCGTAAGTTTAGAAATTCGGACCCTTCGAGCACCGACATTGCACGCTCGCCCCGGTGGTGCAAATTACCGGATGCCGATAACTGGACGAGGTAAGTTCAAACCTACTTCGTAGGGGTCCTATATTGCGAGCCAATGCCAACGCAATTCATGAGAGTGGACGCTTGGCTGAGCACAGTAAGGAAAGCGGCGTGGATTGCACATATCTCTTTTTCAGGAAAAAGGCCTAGGCCTTCTTCCTGCCTGTCGCCTGACCGATCACCGGTCAGCCGTAAAATGCTCCTGACAATTTTACTTACTTTAACGATCTTATCTCGAGAATAACGCCTACAGCCGACATAACCGGTACTGCACCTGTCGTCTTTTTGAGATAACATACGTAAGCACAGCAATTTAGTTGTTGCTGTGGTGACAAAGCAGTGCAGTGTGCAGTTCCTGTATTGGGCCGAGGAAACCAGGGATGAAAGGAGCGCAGAGCATGACGAAAAAGATCATTGTCACCACCTTTCTAAAAAATCTGCGTGGCGGAGGTGCGGTACGTGTTGCCGTCAACCTTATGCGAGCACTACCCCAAGAGCGTTTTGAGCAGGAGCTCGTTACGGTGAGTGCCTGGGGACCTTTTGCTGAGCATGTACCCACACACGTGGTTTCCATGGACCTGGATAAAAAAGGGGGTGTAAAGAATCAAGGGAATGTATCGGCGGCAATCTGGCCATTAGTTCGATATCTGCGCAGACGCAGGCCTAACATTCTTATCTCGCACTTGGCCCATACCAACGTCGTTGCAACGCTTGCGGTAGCTCTCGCAGGTACGCAGACCCGCGTTGTGTTGGTCGAGCACAACGACAATACGCTGCTCGATCATGGCCGAAACCGTTCACGGGCAGGCAAGCTCATGCAACGACTCAAATCCTTTGTCTACGGGCGAGCCGATCATATCGTTGGCGTGTCGGATGGGGTTTCAAGATACGTGGCCAAAACGTTTGGCGTGCCGACATCCCGTATAAGCACTATCTATAACCCCGTAATCAGCGACACTTTGCTTGCTCAGGCAGAGGAACCGCTCGAGCATCCCTGGTTTGCGAGGGGGGAACCCCCGGTTCTCCT
>JBMDWS010000540.1:0-6486 GCA_048594695.1 Truepera sp.
CGGGACCGTGACGCGTGTAGGTGCGCGGCCCTCGATAACGACAGGTTCGGCGTGCCCGAGTTGAAAGGTGCCGGTGACGACGCACCCGTCTGCTGAGGGCTCGCTGGCGTCGAGGTCGAGGAGGAGGCGCACACCTTCAGCCTCTCCGGTCTAGACGCCCCGGAGAATACGAGGGTCGGTGTCGAAGTCGAGGGGGACGGGTCCAGGGGGTTGCTGTCGGCACGCGCCGAGAGTAAGAAAGACAAGTAAACCCATGAGGAGATTCACGTGCTGCCTCACGGTAGATCGTCTCCGCCAGTCGCGTCCTGCGGCTGAACCTCGAAATGGTAGCCTTCAACTCCTCGAGTCACGTCTAGTACCAACGTAACGGGTGTCCCTTGCGGCGTCTCTCCGTCACCCGTCCACTCGGGAGCGTCAGGGTCCCCGGCGAGGATGCCCATCTCGCAGTATCCCGGTGAGGTCTGAGTGTAAAAGCTTTGTGGCACGCAAACACTCCCCGTGAGCGGCAGGTCGGCTTCTTCCCCGAACCGGAAGGTTCCACTCAGGTTGTAGAACCCCGCCTGAGCGCCGTCGGTGTTGGCGGTGAGGTCGAGCGATAGGTCGAAGGTGTCCGTGCGGAAGAGCGTCTGTGGTTGCCCTAAAACCTCAGCGCCCCCTTGGGTAACCAGGCGTGCCACCACCTCGCCGTTACTCGAGGCCGTGTAGAGCGTGCTGCCCTCTTCAGAGAAGGTGAAAGCTGGCGGGTCGTTGAAGAAGTTGATGCGGGGCTGGCGCACTACCTCGGCCACTTTCTCGCCACTGGCGATATCCCAGATAAAGAGGCCAGCGTCGCTACTGATGAGGTAGTTTCCGTCAGGACTGACGCTTGGGTTGTATGTGTGGAAACCCTCTTGGCCGAACACGCCGAGTTGCTCGCCCGTTGCGGCGTAGTGGATGATACTGTCGCTCCCGCCGATGAAGACGCTGCCGTCAGGCGCGAACGCCCCGAGCGCGTAATCGTCGGAGGCGTAGGTCTGTATGGTCGAGCCGTCTGCTGTCCGGTAAAGGGTCGCCCCGGTTCGCCCCCCGATCAGGACGGACGCACCGTCCGGGCTGAAGGCTGCTGTGAACTGGACAGGTTGTCCGAAAGAGCGTTCTCGTACGAGTCGCAGCGACTCCCCCAGGCGCTCGAGCTGCCACAGCTGCCAAGCTTCATCCATCTTGATAAGCAGCCTCTTGCTATCGGGACTGAACACCGGGGTGTTGGCGTAGTAGTCGACCAGCGCCTCGCTTGCGAGAACGTCGCCGCTTTCGGCTGAGATCACGCGGAGGGTCGAAGGATCGCGGAAGGCGAGGAGGCTACCGTCAGGACTGAAAGCTGCGCTCGTAGGCTGGGCTTCTGGAAGCGTCCAGCGCACCTCACCACTTTCCGTTTCCCAGATCTTGTAGCCCTCTCGTGTTCCCGCACCGAAGAGCGCACCACCCTCACCGAATACCGGGGCCTGGTAACGACTGCTGACACCCACGCCATTCCAGACGCCGCGCAGAACGCTCGGATCGTCCAGATCGACCGCAGGCCTGGTTGGTGGTACGAGCGTATCTCGGCGGCAAGCGCCGAGCACGAGAGCGAGAAGAGCAACCATCCCGACAGAAAAAGACCCGCGCCAGATCATGCGACCTCCTGAAATGTGTCCCGCAGTCTAACGTATGGTAAGTTTACTGGGTTAATCAAACCTTAAGAGGCAGCTGGGCTTGTAACAAAACATGTTGTCGCACGCCTGAAGCGTCGTTGATCGGTGGTGCCGAGCAGCGAACCGCTAGTCGTGAGGCGGAAGTTCGCGCGTTCGGAAGTTGATGGGCAAAAAATCGTGCTCGTCTTGAGCATTACGATTGTTTATCCCTACCGCTGAATAGGGTTCGCCCATCCGTTTGGATGGTGACACTGCCTTGGCTCTTCTCTAAACTTGCGGATGTGTACACAAATAAGTAACTAACGCATATTCAGACGTTGGGTGTTTTCGGGAGGTGACACATGAAGCTCGGCTTTTGCGTTGCGCCAAAGCGTTTGCCATTCTCGTTGTGGGTGGCAACATTGATGGTGGTGACGGCGGGAGTTTTGGCTGGCTGCGGAGATTAGTCCAGCCTGTCGGGTACGCAAAATGATGACGTTCCAGGAGAACAGCTCGAGGCACTGCTTCACGGACCGGTGGAGAGTGCCTACCTCGAGCCGTTCGCGAAGACGATGAACATGACGATCTATGACGGCAGCCAGAAGTTGGAAGACTTCGACATCCTCATCTTCGACGGGGACGCGCACGATCTAGCCTCGCTCGAAGAAGATGGCGTAGTACACCAGGCTCTACGAGGCGACAAATGGGTGTTGGGTGTGGATCTCGCTGAGGCTCACAAGCGGGACGGTCTAGGCGACCTTCTGAACGCCTATTCTTGCGGAGACAGCTCTGCCTATGCCGTGCACGTGACTCAGGACCGTAACGGTCGGCAGGCAGTCTACGTTATCCAGGACAAGGGCCAGATCACGGATGAAGCTGAAGTCATGGGCAACCCCGGTGCACAGGACGCACCCCCTGAGCGCCCTGTGGTCACCCCCGAAAGGTGCGGAGCGAGTACGGCTGAGCCAGCGTCCCGATTCACCCCCGCGACTTCTGCCGCCTTTGCAGAGATACTGACAGGGACACTCACAGACGGGCTCGAGCCACTCGATGATTCGATCACGCCGCCTGCTGACCTTATCTACACGACGTACTACTTTACCGACACGAAAAGTTTCACGGACAAGTGCTCTTTAGGCGGGAAATGCAGCACGCCCCAGACAGCTGTTTTACAAGCCAACTACGCGTTTACCATCTACCTCAGCAACGCTAACAACGCCCAAGGAGATTTCCAGTACGTTTTAGGACAGACTGATGTAACGACGACCGCCGCCCAAAATAGCCAGTTCGTGAACATGAAGGGCCACGACGGAACCAACTGGACGTGCTGAGACTATGACGAAACCTCGGATTTTATCGGCGGAACTGCTACGTCCATCACGCTGGGAGGAGAGAGTGACAGTTGGGTGCTGTAGGACTCCAAACCCGAAACCGTCAACAACGAGACCACGATCTCTTCGGGTGTCTCCTTCAATGTGGGTTTTACTGGGAACGAGCCTTCGACTAGCTTTGGTTATAGCAACAGCATCACCACAACGGTCACAGATTGGAAAGAAGACAATCAGTCCGTGGAGAATCGACCGAGCTGGTGGTATCGGAGCGCCTTTCCTTTCGATATGGACGTTGGTTACGGTTGCGGGCAGTATATCTGGCATGACGGTTGTTATTTGAATCTGGCACCTGCCGACCTTTCACTCGACACGTCCCAGTTTCACGCTGAAGCGGTTTGGCGAACCCCTACGATCCAGAGTAGCTGGGTCCCTCTCTACACTTCAACATTTATGCGTGTGATTGCCCTTGCCTGCATTGCAAACGGTGGTTTGGGCTGCTATAAGGATGCCAACAGTTACGCCGATGTCACGATAAACGATACCTACCGGATCAACATGAGTGCGGTCCTCCCGGTCCCCTTCAAGTCGCTCACCTTTAACCCTGGCGCGTCCGTTACGGGTGGAACGACCGTAACCGGGACTCTCATAGTGGATGGACCTGTTCCGAAAGATGTGGCGCTTGGTACGCCAGACGAGGCGGACGAGGTCGTAATAGAGCTCGTGCCTGACCCTTATGACTTTCTCCGGCCCGAGGTGTCCAGGACTCCCCAGCACGTCACGGGCGTGGGGCGAAACTGCGAACGCGGACTGCTGCGCAGAGGAATCCCTCAAGTAGTAGCGCGCTACTAAACCGTCTATGCCGAGCCCAAGCAGACCAGACTTCGCTCCGGATACCAGCTCCAGTTAAAGATTTCGCACAGAACGGTTAGCACTTTGAGCTAAGCTTTGCTCATCTGATCGGTGACCGTCTTCGAGAACCTGAGGCAGGACAACTATCGAGGTGTCTTCATGCACAACAAGCCAACGTGCTTGACTATCCCTATAAGTCGGCGACGGGTACTTCAGGCAGCAGTGCTAGCGATACTCGCTGGCGATCTAACGCTTGCTGGAGGCGTTGCAGGTCAGGAGGAGATGCAAGACCTGAAACCCGCAGCCTTCAAAAGGTTGTCCGAGGCGTTGTCGGACATGCACGATTTGAGCGACGATCTGCTTGAAACGTATTTCTTGGCGACACACGATATATCTGGCACCCTAGAGACGCTCCACCGGAACGCTGGGCTGGAAGAGAGCGAGGGCGCGGCGACGCAGGTGGACCTGACCCGCTTGCTCGAGAAAAACCCATCACTTCGCGAAGCCGTGGCTGTGCTTCTGCTGCCCTGGTACACCGGGGTCGTTGACGCAGACACCGCTAATGCCCGAGTCGTGACCTTTACCGGAGCACTCGCGTGGCAGGCGCTCGCCTATACCAACGCGCCCACCTTTTGTGGGGGCGCGACCGGGTACTGGGGCAGCGCACCCGAGACGGCAGGCGCGAATGGCTGACTATGATGCGGACGTCGTGATCGTGGGGGCTGGCGTTGCAGGCGCGCTGATGGCAGCCAAGCTGGCCCAGGCCGGAGTCAAGGTGCTCATTTTGGAAGCTGGACCAACCGGGGACCGTGCCGCATCGGTGACGACCTACCAGCAGGCACTCGCCAAGACGCCGGACTCTCCCTATCCCGATACCGCCTACGCACCTCGTCCGAGCGTGCTGAGCCTCAAAGATGGCTACTATCTTCAGAAGGGGCGAGACCTTTTTAAGAGTACCTACGAGCGGCGCGTCGGCGGTACCACTTGGCACTGGCTCGGTACTACGCTTCGGCTCCATCCCAGTGATTTCGAGCTGAAGACGCGCTACAGCATCGGTCTGAACTGGCCGCTCCGGTACCGTGACCTCGAGCCCCACTACCTTCAGGCCGAAAGCGAGATGGGCGTCGCAGGCGACAGCGCTGAGGATCTGGGGTCTCCACGTTCCGGCGCTTACCCCATGCCGCCGCTCCCACAGAGCTATCTCGACAAACAGTTTGCTGAGGCGCTCTCAGGGAGCGAGTTTGAAGTACGGTCGACCCCGCAGGCCCGAAATTCGGAACTGTACGATGAGCGGCCACCCTGCTGCGGCAACTCGAGCTGCATCCCCATCTGCCCAATCCAGGCCAAGTACGACGCGACCATCCACACCAAAAAAGCGATGGCGGCGGGGGCGCAGCTACTCGACAAGTCCGTGGTGTACCAGATCGTTGTCGGGGCGGAGGGCAGGGTCAGCGAAGTACGCTTCAAACGCCCCGACGGGAGCGAGCACCGGGCGACCGGCAGACGTTTCGTGCTGGCGGCCCACGCCATCGAGACACCCAAGCTGCTGCTCATGAGCCGTACCAACGCCTTGCCGAACGGGGTCGCCAACCGCAGCGATCAGGTCGGACGCAATCTGATGGACCACCCGGCGCAGCTCTCCTGGGCGCTGGCGAAAGATCCTGTCTTTCCGTACCGGGGTCCGCTCTCGACCTCCGGCATCGAGAACCTGCGAGATAGTGAAGCGCGCGGCAAATACGCACATTTCCGTATCGAGATCGGCAACGACGGCTGGAGTTGGCCCCGAGGGGACGCCACTGTTTTGGCGGGCGAGCTTATCCGTCAGGGCTTATGGGGTGAGGGCCTCAACCGCGCACTCCGTGAACACGCGGCCCGCGAGGTGCGCGTCACTAGCCTTTGCGAGCAGCTGCCGGACCCAGAAAACCGTGTCGTTCCCGACTTCGATACCCCGGATGCACTCGGCATCCCGCGCCCGCAAATCCACTACAGCGTGGACGCTTATACCCGGCGTGGGCTCGAGCAAGCCCGGCAGAAGCATACAGCTATCTTCCAGGCGCTGGGTGCTCGCGATATCCACCACCGCGACGAGTACGAGGGTGCTGGCCACGTCATGGGAACCTACCGCATGGGAACCGACCCCAAGACGTCGGTAGTCAGCGCGGAGCAGCGGTCGCACGACCATCCGAATCTTTTTCTGGTCGGTAGCGGGGTTTTCCCTACTGTAGGAAACGCCAACCCGACACTAACGATCGCAGCCCTCGCTCTGCAGGCAGCAGGCACCGTGCATAAAGATCTGCAAACGGGTTCATAAAACAACTGAAGGGCATCTCGCCAAGCGATGCCCACAGTCATGGCTTGCTCGGAGGCGGCACTGCCTGCTCGACATATCGCCAGAACAGTCAACACCTTTCCTGGCAGGTTGCATTGCAAGATCGGTGAAGAAACCACCGATAAGCCAGATTGACCTGCTTCCAAGAAACGAGTCCAGGCCAAGCGAGAAAAACGGCCCAATCTAGAGCTTCAATAAGGCTCGTATGAGAAAGTAGAAGTTCACCGAAGAGCAGATCGCGTTCGCCCTACAACAGGCAGAATCAGGTGTGACCGTCGCCGGGGTCTACCGCTTTCCGGTGTGCCAGAAAACATCTTTTACACTTGGA
>JBMDWS010000541.1:0-3018 GCA_048594695.1 Truepera sp.
CCAAACGCGCCGAAACGGCGGACCTGAGCGGTGTCCGGGTCGACCTGCCCGAGTCTCTACAGGGCCGGACGTGGCTCGAGCTGTTCTCCGGGCGGCGTTACACGCAGGACAGCTTAAGCCTAGGCGAATTGCCGCTACCCTTCGCGGTGCTTATCAGCGAGCAGTAAGCCTGTAGACACGCGCCTCGTAGGGCTGCATGTCGAATCCTTGCGAGAGTTCGGGGGCGTCCGCTGGATAGTTACCGATGAGCAGCGCGGGCGCTCCGCCCTTTAGGCTCTCCGGCAGCTTGCAGCGGGCCGTATCGGGGGAAAAGTTGAGCAGGACCAGCAGGCGCTCGTCCCCCAGCGTGCGGGTAAAGGCGTAGATCTGCTCGTGGTCGGGCAGAAGCAGGTCGTAGATGCCGTAAGTCACCACGGGCAGCTCGCGACGCAGCGCGATTAGGCGCTGATAGGTGTAAAAGACCGAATCGGGGTCCCCCAGCGCCGCCTCGACGTTGATCTCGGAATAGTTCGGGTTGAGCCCGATCCAGGGTGTACCGGTCGTAAAGCCTGCGTTATCGCTATCGTTCCACTGCATGGGCGTGCGGGCATTGTCACGGCTCTTGGCGTGGATAAGCGCCATCACTGCGTCCGGCTCGAGCCCCCGATCCTCAGTGAACTCTTTATACATGTTGAGCGTCTCGATGTCCCGGTAGTCGTCTACCGAGGGGAAAGCCACATTGGTCATACCGATCTCTTCGCCCTGATAGATGTAGGGCGTGCCCTGCAGCATATGCAAAAAGATCGCCAGGAGTTTGGCCGATTGCACGTGGTAAGCGCCATCGTCGCCAAAGCGCGAAACAGCCCTCGGCAGGTCGTGATTCGACAGGTACTGACTGTTCCAGCCCTTGCCCTCGAGGTCTTTTTGCCAGCGCGTCATCACGCGCTTGAGGTCCAGCAGGCTCCAGGGCGACACGCTCCAGCGGGGCGACACACTCTTCAGGTCCTTGTCGATGTCCATATGCTCGAACTGAAAGAGCATATTTAAGGAGCCCGTTTCCTCATGAGTGATGTCCACGCCGTGCTCGGTCGTGACCAGACTCGCCTCCCCCACAGTAACCACGTCGTAATCCGCCAAAACGCGCGTTTTCATCTCGAGCAAAAACTCGTAGAGGCGCGGGCCGTTGAAGGCGCGGTCGCCCACAAACTGATAGGGCGTGTCGGTGGTTATGGGCGCGTCGGGCAGACCCGGCACCTTGGAGATGAGGTTGATGGCGTCCATGCGAAACCCGTCGATCCCCTTGTCGAGCCACCAGCGCATCATGGCGTAGATGCGCTCGCGCAGCGCCGGATTCTCCCAGTTGAGGTCGGGCTGCTTTTTGCTGAATAGGTGCAGGTAGTACTCGCCCGTCGCGTCGTCGTATTCCCAGGCCGAGCCCCCAAAGAGCGATTCCCAGTTGTTGGGCGGGCCACCGTCTTTACCCGGACGCCATATATAGAGGTCGCGGGCGGGGCTGTCCGTGTCTTTCTTCGACTCCACGAACCACGGGTGCTCGTCCGAGGTGTGATTGACCACCAGATCCATCAGGAGTTTGATGCCGCGCTGGTGCATCCCTTCGAGCAGTTCGTCCCAGTCTTGAAGCGTCCCGAACTCGTCCATGATGGCCTGATAGTCGCTGATGTCGTAACCGTTGTCGTCATTGGGCGATTCGTAGACCGGGCAGAGCCAGACGATACTTATGCCGAGGTTTTGCAAGTAGTCAAGCTTGTCGATGATGCCGCGCAAGTCGCCTAGACCGTCACCGTTCGAGTCCTTAAACGAGCGCGGGTAGATCTGATAAACGATGCCCTCTTTCCACCAGGCTTGTCTGGGCCCCTTCTCCACCGCGTTCACCGGGAAACCCTGGCGCCGAAGCGCTGCTCGAGCCGCGCCGCGAGCTGTCCCGCCGCGTTCATGGCTGCAGCATTGTCGGCGGGCAGGGCGCTCACCGTTGCCCGAACGCGCCCCTGCCCGGCGGGCGTTACCCTCACGAACACCCGCACGACCGTTCGGCTCTGCCCGGCAAGAGCGCTGGCAACCTGCGAGGGCATGGTTTCAGAAGCTGCCAGCGTCAGCGTTTGGGCACTGCGGCTTTCGACACGAAACGCCGAAAAGTCGCCGCCCGGACGCAGCGAGGACCCGGCTTGGGCAGCAGCCTCGAGGATGCTCACAGCGGGCGCAGCGTAGACGGCGCTCGTGCTCGAGAAGGCCGGGGCACAGGCCGCTAGACCCAGTAGCAGCGGGGCAAAGAGGACGCGAATCTTCATGCAACTACACTCCTTCGGATATAAGCCAGGGCGAAGAGATCTTGCGTCACAGTCTACGCTGCCCTGAGCCCGGAATGCAGTGCACCCCACCTTGTCACACACCCGACAAAAATCCCAGGAAATCGAAATATACTCAGGCTACTTGATGGTCCGGAAGGTTGGCTACCGTGACAACGCCTGAAGAACTCAGTCAGCAGCTTCTTACCCTGCTTGCCCCCCTCAACCGGCTGGTCATCGGGGAGGTCCGGGCCGAGGTCGGTGAGGAGATCACCATGCCGCAGTTCCGCGTCCTGTCACTCCTCGCCAAAGGATCGCTCACGGTGAGCGAACTCGCCAAGGCTCGCCGCGTGTCCTTGCAGGCAATGAGTGAACTCGTGCAGCAGCTCGTTTTGCGTGGCTGGCTCGAGCGCCTTCCCGACCCCAACGACCGCCGCCAGACCCGGCTGCGCCTGACGGACGCAGGGCGCGCCCATCATGAACACATCGACGCGCGTCTCGTGCGCCACATGTCGGGCCTGCTAAGGGCGCTGAGCGAGAGCGAACGGGCCGCCGTCGGGCTGGCGCTGCCCGCCCTGCACCGGATCCTCTCGAGAGACCCAGCCGACCCCGTGACGGAGGCCGAACGTGGACGCTAGCACGCCTGAGCACCCTGCCCGCTTCGCACGCTTACGCCAGGGCTTTGCCGCGCTGGGCGTCCGCAACTATCGCCTGTTCTGGACGGGGCAGCTCATCT
>JBMDWS010000542.1:0-5432 GCA_048594695.1 Truepera sp.
GCCTCGAGGTCAGCCTGCTTCATCATCCCCTCCAAACGCCAGCCCCCGTTCGCGGAGCGCCAGACGGAGAACGCCCAGCGCTTTCGACCCCACACCGTGCAGCTTGGTCAGTTCCGTTTCACTCACGCCGTCGAGCTTCTCGAGCCGCGTGTAGCCCGCACCGGAGAGCGCCCGCAGCGCCGGAACAGGAATACCCTTGGGAAAACTGAACGACAGCCCGCGCGCTTCAAGTGTCGTTTTGAGAGTCCCCAGCGCCTTCGGGCCCATGCCGTGAAGCCCGGCAATCTCGCCTTCGGGCACATCGGCGAGCGCCTCAAGCGTCGTGTAACCCGCGTGCTCCAGGGCGCTCCGCGCCGGATTGCCGATACTTTTAGGAAAACCCTCCGCCATCACCCCTCCTTCAGAACGCGATAACGCACGTGCGTGACGCCCTCGCCCTCCGTGATACCGGTCCGCTCGAGGTCGGCCTTCAGGCCGCCAAACAGCCGCAAGCCCGCGCCGAAAAGTCGGGAGACGACGTGCAGGTGAACCTCGTCGACAAGCCCCGCCCGCAGAAACTGTTGCGCCACGGACGGCCCCCCGGCGATGCAGACATCTCGCGTTCCGGCCTCCTCTCTGGCCTGCGCCAGGACGTCTTTTAACTCTCCCGACGCGAAATGAAACGACGCACCGTCCCGCTCGACGGATGGGAGGGCTTTATGCGTGAGGATGATATGCGGCACCTTGTAGGGCGTGTTGAAACCCGCCTCGAGCGCCGCCGTATCCTTACCGAACGCGCGTTTGCCCATGACCATCGCGCCGATCCGCGCCAGCAGCCCGTCGATGACCTCCTGGCTTGCGGGCGATGGGGCGAAGTACCAGTCGTGCAGGCCCCCGTCGCCCCCGTCGGCGTCGGTGGCGAACCCGTCGAGACTCATCGCCATGTCGATAAACACCATCTCAGCCCTCCAGCGTGTACTCGAGGCTGTAGAGGTGCTTGCCGTCCTCGAGCCGAATCGTCAAGGTGCCCGCGATCCCTGTCAGCTCACCCGTACCCGATCCCGGCAAGACCTCGATGAGGAGGTTGTCTCCGCCCGATCCCGAAACACCGTTATGCAGTAGGACGAAGGTGCCTTCCCGCCCGCCCAGACTCCCGCTGACCTGCTCGAGCGCGACGTAGCCCGCCGCATTTTCCCTCATCGCCGTCAGCATCTCGCCCTGGCTCGTCCCGCTCAGGTCGCCCGTGAAGACTTTATCGATGGACATGCGCCCGAGGTTGACGCCCTCCCGGCCCTTGGGGTGAGGCTCGAGGGGCTGAAGATCGACTTCGAAGGTTCCGCTCGCATTCATGGTTTCTCCTTCTCTACAGGCGTTTTCGATACGTTACTGAGCGAGCTCCCAGATGTAGCCTGCCGGATCCTTGAAGCTCGCGGTGCGTGGACCCCAGGGGCGGTCCATCGGGCCGTTGAGAAGCTCCACGCCGCGTTCGCGCAACGCATCGCAGCGTGCGTCCACATCTTCGACGGGGACGGTGATGACGAACCTCGAGCCCGCGTCCGGCGCGGCGACGCGTGCCGGGTCGATCAGTTCGGGCGCCTCACTCACCTTGAGAAGGTTGATGAGAACGTCGCCGAACTTGAACACGGCCGAGTTTCCCTCATCGTCTGCAAACGCGACGGGGAGCTCGAACACGTCTGTGTAGAACTGCTTGCACGCTTCCAGATCCTCGACAAACAGGGTGACAGCGAAGATATTTCTTGCCCAGGTATGGTGATCGCTCATGCGATATCCTTTCGGTTCTGCTAGCCTTGATAGAGCTGGATCAGGTTGCCGCAGCCGTCGTCGAAAACAGCTTCGAGGCCTGCCTCGCTCTGTGTGGGCGGTTTGCGAAAGCTCACGCCCCGTGCGGTAAGTCTTTCGTACTCTTTCTCGATATCCATAGTGGACAAGACGATAACCGGCAAACCTGCGCGGTAGATGCCTTCCTGATAGTGCTTGGCGACAGGGGAATCGCTGGGCTCGAGTAAAAGCCCCGTGCCCCCCGGATCCTCGGGCGAAACGACGATAGCAAGGTTGTGTTCAGGCATGAACAAGCGCTCCTGAAAACCCAGAACCTCGGTGTAGAACGTATAGGCTTCCAGTGAATCGTTGACGTGGATGCTGACGAGAGCAAGTTTCATACATACCCCTAGGTGCGTTTGCTGCGCATGGCCTTGAGCGTTTTGGCAGAGTGCACCGAAAGCTCGCTGTAACGCTCGGTCTCGACGCCACAGAGAGCCGCTTTCCCCTCGGCGTCGAAGTGAACCCCCCAACCGTAGGTTTTGGGCAAGGACGACGCGCGCAAGCAGGCCTTGGGCACGGCAAAAAATTCCTCCCACAACCTGCCCCGTTCCGCTTCCTCCGGTGTCAAGCCCTTGTGGCGCAGATGTGTCTCGAACAGGACTTCCTCCTGCGTGTAGGTGTACGGCTGCTCGGAGAGCAGTTCGTACTGGACGACAGCGACCGTTTTCTTGTCGCCTTTTATGGGCGGAATCGTGCCCGCAGAAGCAAGAGAATCGGCGGCGGCCTGGATAAAGGTGTCATAGTAGTTGCTCATTCAAAAACCCTTCAGGCCCTCGCCACCGAGCCGCTTGATTTCGCGGTCGGCCAGATAAAAGAGCAGGTCGAGAGTAGGTGGTTTGACATCCTGCGTTCGCAGGAGCGCCGTGATCTGCGACGTGTGCCGAATCTCGTGAATCATCACGTGCCAGAGGAGTCCGTCCACGGAAAACGGCAGACCGCGCCAGTCCTCGGGCGTAACGACGCGCTCACGTTCCGCGTTATCTAGCGCAGACAGATAACTCAAGGTTCGCGCTTCGACAGCCCGCCAGTACGTCAGCAGCGCCGCCAGCGGGACGCCCTCCGGCAAGGGGCCTCGAGCTACGGTCTCGAGGTCGGGAAACCCTGCCAGCACGGGCTCGGCCTCCCGAACGTCGATGTTGACCCAGCCGTCTTCGACGATAGCGACGTGACGTACGAGGTCCTTGACGCTGTGAAACCGTTCACCCTGCAGCAAGGGACGGTCCAGCAGTTCGTCCGGCAACACCTCTAGCGCGTCCCACAGCTTCCGGCGGCTCGCCATGAGATAGTCGTAGGTCTCGGTGATATTCACCCTGCCGTCACCACCTTTCTCACCACACAGTTGCCCAGCCCTTTGGAGCGCACATAGGTAAACCCCTCGCGCTCGTACATGGTGCGCGTAGCATTGTAGAGAAACGACGAGGAGACCTTCTTGCCCGCCTCCTTCTTAGCGGCGAGGTCGTGCGGATAGGCTTCGACGAGGCCGCCGCCCTGCTGGGCGATCAGCTCGAGCGCCCCCCGAACCGCCAGCGCAGTCAGCCCTTGACGCCGATACCGCCTGTCCACGAACAGGCAGGTGATCCGGTAGTCGGGACGCAACTCGCTTTCGGCCTCCCACTGTTTGCGGTGGTGGATGTTGGGCAACTCGTCGACCGTGCCGAACTGCGCCCAAGCCACCGCTTCATCACCAGCAAACAGCAGCGCCGCGTGGCTCCGACCTGCCTCGACGAGAAGCCGCTTGAATTCGCGGTTGCCGAGAGCTTCACGCTCGGGCGGGTCCGGGTAGCGGTGGAACCAGGTACACCAGCACCCGCCGAAGACCCCGTTGTGCCGTTCAGCCAGCGCCGCGTAAGCGGGCCAAGTGGAGGCGTCCAGAGATTTGACGATAAAGTCGGTGCCGCCCACCGTCCCATCCTCCGCTGTCATGATGGCCTACCCTTGAAGGCGCCGACCTCGAGCCTCAACGTCACCGAGTCACCCTCTGAAAGCCCTTCCGCCTGTCGCACCTTATCCTTGATCGGTACCACGTAGCGTCCCGCTTTGGGCCACAGCGAGGTCGTCCAGACCGTCCCACCCACCGTGACGCGCACGGGGATCATGCCCCAACCGTAGGTCACGACGCCGGAGATATCCCGAATCATCTCGCACTCGGCCTCGGGCACGGTGACGAAGTAGTAAGGTGCCGGGCCGCGCCACTCCCAGATGTCGCCGCTGAACTCGAGCATGACGCTACACCCTCCCTGAAGGCCCACGCACGACTTGCTTCAGGGAAGGTGTGGCGCTCGTCGACCGCTCTCCAGCCATTCACGCCCTCCTCAGCATGAGGGGTCCAAATCCGTATCCTGGTCACCCGAATACGGATGTCCCAGCACGCGCGCGAGCGCCAGAGCCTGACCTTTATGGTGAAACTCGTGCGTGATCGGATGCAGGATGAGCCAGCGCCGTGTGGCCTTGAAGGAAGTGCCCTGAGGCGTATCTATATCGAAGGGTTCGTCGAGCGTTTGGAAGGTCTCCAGAGCCCGGGTGACGGTAGCGTCGACGCGAGCAAAGGCTGTGCGCAGGTCGTCGACATTCTCCACTTTGGGCGCGACCCTATCCTCGCCCAGCCCTACGCGGCCCACCCACAACAGGTAGCACGCTGCCACATGCGCGAAGATTCTCCTCAAGCTACCGTAGGCGAACTGTTCGTGCTCACGGATAAAAACCTCAGGTGGCAGGGTCGTAAGCCAGTCCAGCGTTTTGGTCCGGCTGGTACACCTGACTAGGTCGTAAAAAGTCTTGAGTTCCTGATGGTGCTCGTTCACGGCTAACCTCTCTCATATCGGTGGCTTGTAGAAGGTTCCACGTAGCTCTTCTCTCGAGCGTCCGTTTCACCCTCCTGCGGGACAAGCCTTGTTCTTTTAGAAGGGCTGACTTGACCCACGACTCACCTGCTCTCCGCGTGCGCCCAAGCGTTTTTCGTCACACTGTCTGCTCCGGCCACCAGCCGCCCCAGAAGGTGTCTTCGTCCGGCGGCGCGTATCCTGCGGTCCTGAGCACCAGCAAGATCTGGCCCCGGTGATGGGCATCGTGAACGATCATGTGGAGAAGGTAGAGGTCGAGCGAGGCGTAAGGCAGTGCCCCCTTGCTCTCGGCACGTTCGGCGGTCTCGAGCAGCGTTCGGCTCGTCGCATCGAAAATGGCCTTGATCGTCTCTCGGTCGCGTTCGACGATGAAATTTCCGTCCGCTTCCCGGTAGAGGTCGGGTAGCTGCGCCACCTCGGTCTTGTGCGGCTCCTCGAGCTGCGTCCCCCACCACTTCTTGCTGCCCGCCAGATGCGCCAGGTAGCCAGCGACCGACCAGCTTCCGTCCGGGGTCTGGAGCATGAGCATCTCCGGCGTGAGGTAGTCCAAAAGCACCCTGTTCATCCCATCGTTGACGGCCCAGGCGTCCTGAACGAGTGGACTGACGCTCACAGGACTTCGCTCGAGGTCCTGTGCTCCTGCAACCAAACCAGCGCCGAGGATGCGTGATTTAAAACCGAGATGTGCCCCTCCTCCGGGTAGAGCCTGAGCGCCGCCGAGGGAATATGGTGCGCCAGCCACGCGCTGTGACCGGCGTTCACCATCCGGTC
>JBMDWS010000543.1:0-2880 GCA_048594695.1 Truepera sp.
AACGAAGGCAAACAGGCCATTACAGATACGCTGCAGTACGGCGTCTCTCTGACCGACTCGTGCATCGGCTGGGAAGCGACCGAGAGGCTCCTGCAGGAAGCCTACGACGTGCTGCCGCAAAAGCAAGCGGTCAGCGCGTAGAAACCAGGCCTCCAGTAGACCGAGCGCTCCTCGGGCGTATGGCAGCGGGCTTTTCGCAAGCCGCTGCCGAGGGGCGCACCGTTTACGATGCGGGCGCGTTCGGCGTCTTTATCTCGGACTCGCCCGAGCCTCTACTCTCCGTAGCGCTGCCGCAGCAAACCCCGCAAGACTGGCTGCCCGCCGTTGCCCGGATGGAAGCGCTATTCGCCGCCCATAAGCTGCCTCCGCGCCTAGAGGTCTTTGCCGAACTCTATCTCACATTGGACGCGGCCTTGGAACAGTCGGGCTTCGTCCGTACCGACGTGGCCCCACTCATGGCGCTGACCCCAAAGAACGCCCCTCCACCCGTTACGGACAACGCCTGCCTCGACCTCGCCACCGAGCCGTACCTCCTCGAGCCCTTTCTCTTTGGTCAGAGTCGCGCTTACGGGGGCTCGAGCGGAGACAACGCTTTGGCGTGGCTCCCGCAGTTACGAGCGGGGCTGGCTTCAGGCAGCATTTTAGGTGTGGCGCTCCTCGAGGAGGGCAGAGTCGTTGCGGGCGCAACCGTGCAACGGGGCGGCGACACCGGTGAACTCGCGGGCGTGTGGACCCAGCCGGACAAGCGACGCGCTGGACTTGCCGAACGCACCTGTAAAGCGCTCCTCACGAACTTCTTCGCGACCGGAAATACGCTCTGCTGGCTCTCTGCCGCCCCCGACGCCGCCGGACTCTACCAGAAACTCGGGTTTCAGGATGTCGGAACGCAGGTCAATTACAGCAAGAAAAGCCTTACTGAATAGATCGCAGGGCAAAACCTACGATCTTGGCGAAGGTCCATCCTCGCTAGTCGTGCACATCGTCAACAACCTTATTTAATCTTCCTCGACGACTCCTGGAATGTCGGCGTCTTCGATCCCGATATCCTCACGGATTTCGCGGTCGCGAATCTCGTCGGGGTCGTCTACCTCACCGATGAGCGGGTCGATCTCGAGTTCAGGATCGAGTGCGCCGCCGGGAAGCTGATCGATTTCTGACATATTGAAACCTCCTGCGGCCATAGTGGCGCAAAACCGGAGCTAACGACTGTAGTTCAGAAGGCCAACTCGAGCCGACTCTCATTATTTGTTACTTATTACGCCTGCAGTCTGGCTCATGACTGCGGCCCGCAGAACGACACACGTCTTGCAAAAGTTCGTATTCGCCTCAGAGGTGCTCGCTGGCACCTAGACCGTGGGCGTCACGTTGCTGCCGCAGATCACCGTGCCGACGTGCCGCCCACGGACTCGTTCCGGGTGCTGCAAAAGCGCCGCAACCCCGACCGCGCCCGCCGCTTCGGCGACGATCCCGGCGTGTTCCTGCACGCGCTGCATGGCCGACCGAATCGCGTCGTCGCCAACGAGCAGCGCGTCGTCGATGAGGCCCGCTATATCCGCGACCGCTTCGGGGATGGGCAGGCGCACGGCGATACCGTCTGCGATGGTCTCGGCCCTTTCGGTCGCGACGATCTGCCCTGAGCGCCACGACTGCACCATGGCGGGGGCACCCTCGGCCTGAACGGCAACGATGCGTACGTCTGGACGCAACCTTTTGAGGGCCAGAGCGAGCGCGCTCAGGAGCGCGCCATTACCGAGCGGGACGACAAAAACCTCGGGTAAGTCGGGAAGCCGGAGCAGCTCGAGCCCCATCGTACCCGCCCCTTCGGCAGTCTCCGGATCTAGGCCGTCCTCGAGCATCCGCGCACCCGTCTCGCGGGCGAACGCCTTGGCGGCCAGTTTAGCCGCGTCGAAATCGTCCCCCTCGAGGCGCACCTCCGCGCCGAGCGCACGCATCCGGGCGACCTTGAACGGGTTGGCATTATGAGCTGCGTAGACCGTTACCGTAAGACCGCGCCTGCGCGCAGCGTAGGCCACCGCCTGACCGAAGTTCCCGGCACTGGCGCAAACGAGGGGCAGTGCGCCCTCCCGGTCATGGAGTCGCCCGACGAGAAACTCTGCGCCGCGCCCCTTGAATGAGCGCAGCGGATTGAGCGTCTCGAGCTTGAGCGTGAGGCGCACGCCCAGAACCGTGCCCAGCGCCTCGCTTTCAAACTGCGGGCTGTTCAGAAATACCGGATCAATGTAGCGCAGTGCGTCACGAACGCGGCCTAGCGACAATCTTGGATGGGTAAGCACGGGTTCAGATATAGCATAGTGGATCTAACAAAACCGCTAGAGCGGCCTGATGAGCGAAACCTCGAGCAGTTGCCCGATCTCCGCTCCCGGTTTGACGAGCAGGTCGGGGTAGAGCGCGTTGGGGGGCTTCGGTAAGACGCGTACCACCCGGCCGACCCGGATACCCCGGGGGAAAAGACCGCCCCGACTGCTCGTCTCGACGATGTCGCCGGGACGCACGGGCCGCACTTCAGCGTAGCCGCGCACCTGCAGCAGCCCGTCGGCCCCACCCACCGCAACGCCCTGCCCGCCGCGCCCACGCACGCTGACTCCGACGCTCGAGTCCGGGTCGAGCACGGTCCTGACCCGGGCGCTCCCGTCCGCCACATCGGTCACGAGCCCGACCAGCCCGTCGCCGACGGTGACCGGCATATCGACTTCGACGCCCTCGGCGCGACCGAGGCCCAGCTCGAGCGTGCCGCCCACCGCGCTCAGCAAGACATTGACGACCGGGGCACTCATGACGACACCGGGCGACTGCACAGCGCGCAGCCTTAGCGTCTCCCGCAAACGGTCATTGGCGAGGTCAAGCTGGCGGTTTTCGGCC
>JBMDWS010000544.1:0-3671 GCA_048594695.1 Truepera sp.
GCCCCAAGATCAATCGGCCTCGGCTAAGGCCAGGAGCTTTTCCATCGTCCTGTAGACCCTCGTTGTCGCAGACACCTTGAGCTTCCGCTCGAAAAAGGCGTTATCGATTTTCAGGTCGCTAAAGCTCGTCTCCGTGACGAAAAGAACATAGTCGTCAGCGAGCTCGAGCTGGTTTGGCAGGGCCTTTAACGCGAGGAAAGGCTCGAGACGCTCCTTTGCAGGCGGCGCGGACAAAAGCGTGAAATAGAGCTTGCCGGGGTCGGCCCCGGCGAACGGATGATGTCTTATCACCTGCCGAAAGTAAGCCACCGGACGCGCCAGCACACGAATGTCACCGCCGAACTCGCCTGCGATGACGTCGTGGACGAGGGTCTCGAGACGGTTCTGGACCAGCGCCGTAGAAACGACGAGGTTGCCGCTCTGAATATAACTGCGGACGTCTTTTAGTCCGGCATTTTCTAGTGCAGCGCGGAGCGGCGCCATGAGCACCTTATTCTTGCCCGTCGGCATCACCCCGCGCAACAGTACGATAAACCGTTCCAATATCGTCTGCGGCGCCTAAGCGCGGCGCCAGAGCAGCTCCTTTTTGACCTCTTCGATAGCCTGGGTAATCGGAATGCCACGCGGGCACGCCTCGGTGCAGTTGTAGGCCGTGCGGCAGCGCCAGAGGCCGTTAGCCTGACCCAGCACCTGCATCCGCTCGGGTGTACCCTGATCGCGCGAGTCGAAGATGAAGCGGTGCGCGTTGACGATAGCCGCCGGGCCGAGGTACGAACCGTTGGTCCAGAAGACCGGGCAGGAGGTGGTGCAGGCCGCGCAGAGGATGCACTTGGTCGTGTCGTCGAAGCGCTCACGATCCTTGGGGCTCTGCAGGCGCTCGGCGGTCGGTGCCGGGTCATCGTTGATGAAATACGGCAAGATCGCCTTATACGAGTCGAAAAATGGCTCCATATCGACGATCATGTCCTTGACGACGCGCAGGCCACGAATTGCCTCGACGGTAATGGTGTTGCCAAGGTCGCGCACCAGTACCTTGCAGGCGAGGCGGTTGACCCCGTTGATCAGCATCGCGTCCGAACCGCAGATACCGTGCGCGCAGGAGCGGCGAAACGACAGGGTGCCATCGGTCTCCCACTTGATGGTGTTGAGCACGTCGAGCACGCGGTCGGTGCCCCTGGCCTTAAGCGTGTACGCTTCCCAGTGCGGGCGCTTGTCTTTTTCGGGGTTGAAACGCTTGATTTTGACGGTGATCTGCTGCTCTTGCGGTTGCTCTGCCATGCTGCCCTTCTAGTACACCCTCGGCTTGGGTTCGTACTTGCCGAGCGTGACAGGTTTGTAGTCGATGCAGACGCCGTCGTCCTGCTTATAGACGAGCGTGTGCTTGAGCCAGTTTCCGTCGTCGCGGTCCTTGTAGTCCTCACGCGAGTGCGCCCCACGCGACTCTTTGCGGTTATAAGCGGCGTGCACGAGCGCCTCGGCATTGTCCAAGAGAAAACCGAGTTCCAATGCCTCCATGAGTTCGGTGTTATACTGCTCGCCCTGGTCCTCGACGCCGATCTCCCGGTAGCGCGCCCTCAATTCCTTAAGCACCTCGATCTGTTTGCCGAGCGTCTCCTCGGTGCGAAAGACCGAGGCGTTGTCCTGCATCGTTTCTTGCAGATCGCGGCGGATGTGCGAGACGCGCTCCTTGTGGGATCCGCTAAGGGCAGCCTCGAGCAGCTCCCGGGCAAACGCCTGAGGCTCTTCGGAAAGCTTGCCGAACCCCACTCCGGCAGCGTACTTGGACGCCTCGATACCGGCGCGCCGCCCGAATACGATGAGGTCGCCGAGGCTGTTGGTCCCAAGGCGGTTGGCCCCGTGCAGCGAGGCGCAGGCCACCTCCCCGGCAGCGTAGAGGCCGGGGATGATGGTGTTGTCCCCTTTGCTGATGACCTCAGTGGTCGGAGTGGTGGGAATGCCCCCCATGGTGTAGTGCGCGGTCGGCTGAATCGGCACGAGTTCCTTGGTGGGATCGACGCCGAGGTAGATACGCGAAAACTCGGTGATGTCCGGCAGACGCTCCTCGATGATGTGCGCGTCGATATGCGTGAGGTCGAGGTGGATGTAGTCGGCGTCCGGCCCGGCCCCGCGCCCCTCGCGGATCTCCATGTACATGGCGCGGCTCACCATGTCGCGTGGCGCAAGGTCCTTGATGGTCGGCGCGTACCGCTCCATAAAGCGCTCGCCGTCCTTGTTGCGCAGGATGCCGCCCTCGCCACGCGCCCCTTCGGTCAGCAAGACGCCCAGCTTGTAGAGGCCGGTCGGGTGAAACTGATAGAACTCGGGGTCTTCTAGCGGCACGCCCCGGCGGTAGACCACGCTCATCAGGTCGCCGGTCAGCGCGTGCGCGTTCGAGGTGACCTTGAACATGCGCCCATTGCCCCCGGTCGCCAGAATCGTCGCCTTGGCCTGGAACGTGTGGAGCTTGCCGGTCGCGAGTTCGTAGGCGACGACCCCGTGGCACTCGCCCCCCTCAATCAGGATGTCGACGACGTGGAACTCGTTGAAAAAGATGACGTTGTCCTTGATCGACTGCTGATAGAGCGTCTGCAGGATCATGTGCCCGGTGCGGTCCGCAGCGTAGCAGGCCCGCTCGACGGTTGCCTTGCCAAAGTCGCGGGTATGCCCGCCGAACTTGCGCTGCGCGATCTTGCCTTCAGGTGTGCGGGAAAAGGGCAGTCCCATGTGCTCGAGCTCATACACCGCTTCGACGACCTGATGGGCGAAGGTTTCAGCGACGTCCTGATCGGTCAGGTAATCGCCGCCCTTGATGGTATCGAACGCATGCCACTCCGGGTAATCCTCGGAGACGTTGCCGAGAGCGGCCCCGACCCCACCCTGCGCCGCACCGGTATGCGAGCGCGTCGGATAGAGCTTGGACACGACAGCGACCGTTACACCCGGATGCTGCGCCGCGTAGCGAGCCGCCATCATGCCCGCGCCCCCCGCCCCGACGACAAGTACATCGAATTTATGAAGTTGAGCACTAGAGGGCACGGATCGCGTCTCCCATCTCTGTATACGAGAAAGCCCAGAGCGTCATGACGCCCAGGATCAGCAACACGCCCGCAACGGTAAAGAGCGCGATCTTGGCCCAGAACCTGCGGCCCGGACGGCGGACGTAGTCCTCGATGCTGTAGCGCAGACCGTTGACGCCGTGCAGCATGGCAAAAAACAGCAAGAAGGAGTCGTAGACCTTGACCCAGGGTTTGGACAGGCGCTCGGCGACGTAGGCGTAATCGACCTCGCCCACATTGGTTGCGATGTTATTGAAGTAAATGTGCCCGAAAACCAGAAAGACAAGAGCCAGACCCGAAACCCGCATGAAGACCCACCAGGCGAGTTCGCTGTTGGTGTTGTAGGTGGCCTGAGCTTCCTTGAGCGTACGAGGTTTAACCGCCATGACCGAGGATCTCCGGGACGACTTTAAGGAGAATCGGAATGCCGATAAGCGTCGTCATCCCCAGCACGCCGTACCACAGGGGCCGCTGAAAGCGTGTGCCCCACGAGGTAAAGTCCATCAAAATGATCCTGAGGCCGTTTAGCGCGTGATAAACGACCGCTGCCATGATGAGAATCAGGCCGATGCGAAAGGGCCACTGGTGATAAAACGCCAAAAAGGCGTTGAAAGG
>JBMDWS010000545.1:0-3458 GCA_048594695.1 Truepera sp.
GCGCCTGCACGCTCCTTTTGCCCTTGGCACGTTATCACGACCTAAACCCGCTCTGGATCACCTGCAACCCCGACAACTGGGCCTCGCGCAGGACCTGCGAGCTTGCCGGGGCGACCCTGGTCGAGATCGTCGCGGTTCCGCCCGATAGCGACATCTACCGCCGGGGCGAGGTCGAAAAATGCCGCTACCGCATCGACCTGTAGCTCGAGGAGACCTCTTTTGACCCCGCTCGAGACTGTCATCCTCCTCGTCATCTTCTTCGTCACCAGCGTGATCGGTGTGGTGACAGGCGCAAATTCGCTTATCACCATCCCGGCGATGCTGCAGTTCGGCATCGACCCCCGCGTGGCGACGGCGACGAATATGCTGGCGCTCACCTTCATGAGCATCGGTGGGGCACTGCCCTTTGTCGGCAAGAACGTTTTCGATACCAAACGGCTGCCGCTCTTTATCGTCCTGACGCTGCTCGCCTCAGCGATCGGCGCGTGGCTTGTCACACTCGTTCCCGCCGAGGCGATGAGCTTTCTCATCGCCTTTTTCATGCTCGGGGTGGCGATTTTCGTCATCATCAACCGTCGCGCCGGGGTGACGCCCCGGGAGCACGTGGGTCGGGGCGCAGCCTTTACAGGCTATCTAATGACCTTCTTGCTGGGTGTCTACGGCGGCTTTTTCTCCGGCGGCTACGTGACCATGCTGACGAGCACCTTCGTCGCGCTCTTCGGCATGACCTTCATGCAGGCTGTCGCCACGACCAAGGTCATCAACATCTTCTCGTCGCTGGTGGCCACAATCGTCTACGTCGCGGCGGGCCTCGTCGACTGGCGACTCGGCATCATGCTGAGCGTGATCATGTTTTTCGGCGCGCTTTTAGGTGGCAGATTAGCGCTAAAACTCAACAACGAAGTCGTTCGTCAGGTGTTCCTTGTGGTGGTGGTGCTGCTCGCCTTGAAGACGCTGGTCTTCGACCTGCAGTGGGGCGTGCTCTTGCGGCTGCTCGGTCTGAGCTGATCTCAAACACCAACAAAGAGGGGGCTCGAGAATCTCGAGCCCCCTCTTCTTTACCCGGCGTCAGGCGTTTTGCAGATGACCTAGCGGCACGACTTCTAAGGCCCGGCCCTGCACGTGCGCCTTGAGGTGCCCGATGAAGGCCTCGGTAGCGATCCCCTTCTGCTCGGCTTCCTTGCGGCTGCGGAACGACACGGCGTCGTTCTCGAGCTCTTTATCCCCTACGATCACGGTGTAGGGCACCTTGTAGAGTTCCGCGTCGCGCACTTTAGCGTTCATCCGCTCGCCACGCAGGTCGGCCTCGGCTCTCAGGCCTTCATCGGTCAGGCGCGCCTTGAGCTTCAGCGCGTAGTCGTTGTGGCGGTCGGCAATCGGCACGATACGCACCTGCTCGGGCGCGAGCCAGAGCGGGAAGTCCCCAGCGAAGTGCTCGATGAGAAATCCAATTAAACGTTCGTGGGTCGAGAGCGGGGCGCGGTGGAGACAAAGGGGCGTCTTGCGGCTGCCGTCTTCGTCAACGTACTCGAGGTCAAAGCGCCCTGGTTGAGCAAAATCCAGCTGATTGGTTGCCAGGGTAAACTCACGCCCGATGGCACTCCGAATCTGCACGTCGATCTTCGGCCCATAGAACGCAGCTTCGTCCTCAGCTTCAACAAAGTTGATGTCCGCACGTTGTAGGGCTCGACGCACCATCGCTTCGGTCTTCTGCCACAGTTCAGGATTGTCGATATACTTTTTACCGAGGCCGGCCTTGCTGTGTTTGGAGAGGCGCATCACGTACTCGTGGATGCCAAAAAGCTTGAAGTACTCGAGGTAGAGGTCGATAACCCGCATGAATTCGTCTTCGAACTGATCCTCGGTGCAGTAGATGTGTGCATCGTTCATCTGCAAGCTCCGCACCCGCATCAGGCCCATTAGCGCGCCGTGATCCTCATAACGGTAGCAGGTGCCGTATTCGGCGAGGCGCAGCGGCAGGTCACGATACGAACGCGGGCGGGCCGCGAAAATCTTGTGGTGAAAAGGGCAGTTCATCGGCTTCAAGTAGTACTTAGTGTTGTCAAGCTCCATCGGCGGGAAATTGTCGTCTGCGTAGTAGGGAAGGTGTCCCGACTTAATGAAAAGCTGCTCTTTAGCGATTTGTGGCGTTTTGACCCGCTGATAACCCGCCTTACGTTCGATCTCTTTGGCGAGCGCTTCGATTTCCTCAATCATGACGGCCCCGCGCGGCAACCACAGCGGCAGCCCCGGCCCCACGTCCTCATCGAGGGTGAAGATGTCGAGTTCGGCCCCGAGCTTGCGGTGGTCGCGGCGCTTGGCTTCTTCTAATTGCCAGAGGTGATGCTCGAGCGCCTCCTTCGAGGCAAACGCCACGCCGTAGATACGCTGCAACATCGGGCGCGACTCGTCGCCGCGCCAGTACGCGCCAGCCACCGACATGAGCTTGAAATGCGGCGGAATGTCGCCGGTACTCGGCACATGCGGTCCACGGCACAGATCGGTAAAGCCCGCGTCGCCACCCTGCTCGTAAAAAGAGAGCGGCGCGTCCTCGGGTAAGTCCTGGATCAGTTCGGTCTTGTACGGGTCCTTGCCCTCGAAGCGCCCAAGGGCCTCGGCTCGAGGCAACTCGTAGCGGCGCAGGGGCAGCTTGGCCTTGACGATCTCGCGCATCCGGTTCTCGATGGTAACAAGGTCCTCCGGGGTCAGCGAGCGCGGAAGATCGAAATCGTAATAGAAGCCGTTTTCGATAACGGGGCCGATCCCCATCTTGACCGAGTCTCGAGGGAAGCCCTCGGCAGTAAAAGTGTCCGCGACAGCCTGCGCCATCACGTGCGCCAGCGTGTGCCGCACGAGACGGATGCTGGCCTCGTCCTTTTTGGTGAGGATCGCCACCTCCGCACCGTCCGGCAGCGGGCTCAGCAGGTCGGTCAGCTGACCGTCAATAGTGGCGCCCAGAGCTGCTTTGGCGAGGCCGGGGCCAATCTTTTCCGCCACATTACGGGCGGTCGCAGCTTCAGGCAGATCTAAACGTTTTCCGTCGGGCAGGGTTACGTGCATAGTCACCTCAGGGGTCGCTCAGGGCCGAGCCCGCTCACCACAAACAAGAGGCTGGGTGAGTGCTTCGCGCCCGAGACGCAGGTCTTCAGAACTGTATCAGGATACCGGGGCCATCGCTCAGGCTAAGACGTTCGTTGCCAGAGGCCGCGAACCATTATTAGCGGGAGCATTCTGCAGTGCGCGGCGAACATCCTTTAAATCTAGCACAAAACAGTATGAACAACCCGTGTCGAACCGTCTCGCAGACGGTTTCAGAGGACTTTTTCTCCTCTTTGGGTCGCCCGGTGAGGATACTGTAGCCTCTCGACCCGAAACGTGGTTAGGAAAAAGTCCTACCCTATGGCGAGGCCTGTAGATTGCCTGCCGATAGATGGGCCTTCAGTGGTCATCCATGGCGA
>JBMDWS010000546.1:0-4750 GCA_048594695.1 Truepera sp.
GTCCTTGATGACGTACTGGATATTGATGAGGCCGCGCACCCCGATCGCGTCCGCAAGTTTGACGCTGTAGGCGTGCAGCGTCTCGATAACCGCGTCGCTCAGCGTGACGGGCGGGGTGATGCAGGCCGAGTCGCCGGAGTGAACCCCCGCGCCCTCGATGTGCTCCATGATGCCCGCCACGACGACGCGCTCACCGTCGGCGAGGGCGTCCACATCGACCTCTTTGGCCCCGGCGATAAAGTCGTCGACCAGGATCGACGGGTTGCCGGGCAATTCGGCGTAGACGGTGTCTAGGTAAGCCTTGAGTTCGGTTTCATCGCGAACGACCTGCATGGCCCGCCCGCCCAGCACGAACGAGGGCCGGACCATAACCGGGTAGCCGATGTCGGCGGCGAGCTTGGCAGCTTCTGCCGGGTGAGCCGCAACGCCGCCCGCAGGTTGCGGAATCTCGAGGCGCTCGCAAAGCTCGTGAAACGCGTGACGGTCCTCGGCTTCGAAGATAGCCTTCGCGGGGGTGCCCCAGATCGGCACGCCCGCGTCGGTCAGGGGTTGGGCGAGGCGCAGCGGCGTCTGCCCGCCGAGCTGCACGATGACCCCGTCGGGCCGTTCGCGCTGGGCGATGTTGAGGACGTCTTCCAGAGTCAGCGGCTCGAAGTAGAGCCGGTCGGCGGTGTCGTAGTCGGTCGAGACTGTTTCAGGGTTGGAGTTGACCATGATGGTCTCATAGCCCGCCTCCTTGAGCGCCCAGACCGCGTGAACCGTGGCGTAGTCGAACTCGACGCCCTGCCCGATGCGGTTGGGGCCCGACCCGAGGATGACAACCTTAGAGCGTTCCGAGTCTTCGACCTCGTCCTCCCACTCGTAGGTGGAGTAATGGTACGGGGTGTAGGCCTCGAACTCGGCGGCGCAGGTGTCGACAGTCTTGTAGACCGGGGCGCTGTGGTGCTCGGTGCGGAGTTCGCGCACGCGCTCCGCGCTGCTGCCAGAGAGTACCGCGATGTCGGCGTCGGCAAAGCCGAGGCGCTTGACCTCGCGCCACGTTTCCCACTTCCAGCGTTCCGGATCGCCCAGCCCCCGGATCTCCGCCTCGGCGTCGGTGATCTCTTTGAGTTGTGCCAGAAACCACGGGTCGATAGCTGTTTTCTCGAACAGGTAGCGCACGCTTTTACCGCGCCGGAGCAGCTCGAGCAGCGCGGGCAGCCGTTTGGGGGTGGCGCTGAGGCGTGTCTCGAGCTCCTCTAAACTCAGGTCTCTTGTTTCGGTGCGCACGTCGGACTCGAGGGAGCGCAGCGCCTTCTGCATCGACTCCTTGAAGGTGCGCCCGATCGCCATGACCTCGCCTACGGAGCGCATCTGCGTGCCGAGCAGGTCGGTCGTCCCCGGAAACTTCTCGAAGGCGAAGCGTGGAATCTTCGTCACCACGTAGTCGATCGAAGGCTCGAAGGCGGCCTTGGTCTCCTTGGTGATGTCGTTGGGCAATTCGTCTAGGTGATAGCCGACCGCGAGCAGAGCGGCGATCTTAGCAATCGGGTAGCCCGTCGCCTTGGACGCGAGCGCCGAGGAGCGCGACACGCGCGGGTTCATCTCGATTACGATCACGTCACCGTTTTTGGGGTTGACGGCGAACTGGATGTTCGACCCGCCCGTTTCTACACCGATCTCGCGGATAATGGCGATCGAGTAGTCGCGGAGCCGCTGATACTCCTTGTCGGATAAGGTCTGCGCCGGGGCTACCGTGATCGAATCGCCCGTGTGAACGCCCATGGGGTCGAAGTTCTCGATCGAGCAGATGATGACCACGGTGTCGTTGTGGTCGCGCATGACTTCTAACTCGTACTCTTTCCAGCCAAGTACCGACTGTTCGACCAGGACCGAATGCACCGGGGAATCGTGGAGACCCTGACGAATGATCTGGCGAAACTCGGCCTCGTCGTAGGCAATCCCGCCGCCCGTGCCCCCGAGGGTAAACGAGGGCCGGATGATGGCCGGGAAGCCCACTGTCTTGACGAAGGCGAGTGCGTCCTCGAGGCTCGTGACCATCTTGCCCGCCGGGGTCTTGATACCGATTTTGGCCATGGCCGCCTGAAACAGCTCGCGGTCCTCGCCCTTGTTGATGGCGTCGTAGTTCGCGCCGATCAGTTTGACGCCGTAGCGTTCCAGGACACCAGTCTCGAAAAGCGTTTTGGCGAGGTTCAGCGCCGTCTGCCCCCCGAGAGTCGGCAGGAGCGCGTCGGGTCGCTCAGCGGCGATCACCTTTTCGGCGAATTCCGGCGTCAGCGGCTCGATATACGTCTTGTCCGCCACTTCCGGGTCGGTCATGATGGTCGCGGGGTTGGAGTTGATAAGGGTCACGGTGTACCCGGCGGCGCGCAGGGCTTTACACGCCTGGGTGCCGGAGTAGTCGAACTCGGCGGCCTGCCCGATCACGATGGGACCAGAGCCGAGAATCAGGATTTTGTGAATATCGTCGCGCCTTGGCATACCAACGTAAGACCTTAACACGCATAAAGATGCAAGGGTTGCAGGGGGCTTGACCTTGCTCTTGGGAGAATGCTGGTAAAGGCGGTGCCGGGTGGTTGGTTTGTGGAATCTCTTGAGGTGGAGTTCGGGTTTTATCGCTTCGTAATCGGTGGAATGTAGGGCAAATTGCCAGACTCGAGCATGACCTTGCGGCGCAAACTGAGCGTGTCGGGCTTCCTGTTTATGGGGAGAATGGGTCTGTTCGCGCCGTATGAGCGCGTCGAGCTGCTGGACGGGGAGATTTATACAGGGTCTGGGTCAAGGTCAGGGTCACCACCGAGTCCGGAACGCATGGTCAAACGGCTTGCTAAGTTGCTCGAGGGAGCCTACGGCGAGGGTTGCATTGCGAGTGTACAGGAATATTAAACGACTACCGCTTGACAGAACCGGCTATGGCGCTTCCTCAACCTTCGCCGACGTTTTATGCAGACGTACACCCGACCGCCAGGAATGCACTACTTGTCACCTAGGTCAGACGCTCGAGCCTTCAATACGACAAGACTGAAAAGCTTCCGCGCTATGCGGAAGCGGGTATAGACGAAGTCTGGATTATCGATGTGGAGAGGGCCGTCCTCGAGGTTTACCGAGAACCCCTCAGTCGCAGCTATCGCCAGCGCACGCTTGTCTATCCGGGGGAAAGCCTGCTTGTTTCAGCTTTTCCTCCAGGTAAGGCCGTAGTGCCGCTTCCCTAGAGACTTAAAACTAATCCTCGCCCAGTTCCTCTTCAGTGTCGAGCTCGAGCACGAACTCTTCATCCCCGACCCGCACCACGTCACCCTCATGCAGCTTGCGCTTGCGCCGCGTTTCGACTTCGCCATTGACCGTGACCTGTCCCGACTGAATGAGCTGCTTGGCCTGCCCCCCGGTCGGCGCGAGGCCCGAGAGCTTGAGCACGTCGTTCAGGGTAATCGCGTCACCAAATTCTTCGCTCATGGGAGCACCTCCGTCACATCGGGCGCAGCCGGGTAAGAGCCCAGGAACTTGACGAAGGCGGCAGCGCGCATGAGGCCGGTCATCGCCTCGCGGACGTTGTCGTCGTCGAGGTGTCCTTCGATATCGATATAAAAGAGGTAGCTCCACGGCTTGTCGCGGCGGGGCCGGGACTCGAGCTTGGTCATGTTGATGCCGTTTTGCGGGAAGAGCTCCAGGCAGCGCACGAGGTCGCCAGGGCGGTGGCGCGTGGCGATCACCAAACTCGACTTGTGCGGCCCCCCGTTTTTGGGGACTTCGTCGGGGCCGAGGATAAAGAAACGGGTGTAATTGAAGTTCATGTCCTCGATGTTTTGTCGCAAGACCGAGAGGTCGTAGATCTCGGCAGCCCGCTTCGAGGCGATGGCAGCGTGTCCCTCGGCGGTGCCCGCTTCGATCCGCTCCTTGAGGAGCTTGGCGGCCCCCGCCGTGTCGAAGTCGGTGATGGCCTCGAGGCCGTAGCGGGTAATAAAGCCCCGGCACTGCTCGAGGGCCTGCGTGTGGCTGTAGACGCGCTTCACATCAGCGAGCGTGGTGCCGGGCGCAGCGAGCAGATTGTGCTCGACCCGGACGATCTGCTCCCCGACCACGTGGAGTACCGAGTCGGTCAGCAGGTCGTAGGTCTGGTTGATCGAGCCTGCCAACGAATTCTCGACGGGTAAACAGGCGTAGTGGCACTCGCCCGAAACGGCAGCGCGGAAACCTTCGTGAAAACTGGGGTAGCCGATGGTGTCGGCGTCGGGACGAAACTGAAGGGCTGCCTGCTGGCTGTACGCGCCAGCGACTCCCTGAAAAGCGATGCGGGGCAAAACCGTCATAACGCACGACTCTACCACCCTGCTTGCCGAATGTGCGTCCCAAAGCAGACGTTGGCTTTGGGGCAAGCATTCGTTTGGTACAGCACAAAAATGGAACGTTAAGCTTCAGTTAAGGAGTCGCGTGTTGTATAGTCTAGGCTGTCTCAGTCAATACTCGAACGTGCCGACACCGGGTCAAGCAGGTATCGAGATTGGCGCTTAAGTTTAAGCGGAGGAGAAAGATGCAAAAATTTTCCAGGTTTTTACCCTTTGTGCTGCTCATCGGCCTGTGGGGCTGCGGTACCAATGGCGGCGGCGGGGCTACTGCCCCGGAGATCACATCATTCAGCGCGAGCCCCAGCACGGTAGCGGCGTCTGGAACCGCTGTAACGCTGAGCTGGGTAATCAGCGGGACAGCCACGAGCCTGACGGTCGACAACGGTGTGGGGTCGGTGACCGGGAAC
>JBMDWS010000547.1:0-1774 GCA_048594695.1 Truepera sp.
GAGCCCGAGATGCTCGGCGACGCCCGTCTGTACCGCCTGCCCCTGTTCTCCGAGGGAGGCGAAGGTTCCGGCAGCCCCGCCGACGAGCGCCCGGAACAGGCGCGGCGCGACCTCCTGCAGGCGCTCGCTGTGTCTGCCGAACTCGTCGATCCAGCCCGCGACCTTGAGGCCGAAGGTTATGGGAACGGCGTGCTGACCGTGTGTGCGCCCCGGTATGACCATCTCCGCGCTCCGCTCGGCCAGCCCTGCCAGCGCGTCGAAGGTTCCGGCGAGCAGATGCAGAATCGCCCCGTGCGCCTGTCGCAGCACTAGAAGGTCGCCGGTCTGCGTGATGTTCTGGGTGGTCGCCCCCCAGTGAATCCAGGCACTGTGCGGTTCGCCGACGACTTGGCTCAGCTCGAGAATAAGCGGCATGAGCGGGTGGCTCTGCCGAGCGACGCCCTCACGGATGCGCGTGGCGTCCAGCTTATCGAGAATGCACGCGTGGCTGATCGCTTCGGCAGCTTCATGGGGGATGAGGCCGAGGGCAGCCTGCGTCTCGGCGAGCGCTGACTCGACCTCGAGCCAAGCCTGCCAGCGGGCTTCGGTAATGAACAGTTTGGCGATGCCCGGGTCTGGGACGCGCCCGGCAGTAAAGCGTTCGCTCATGCAGGTTTACCGCGTGTTGTGTAAACAAAGGTGAACATAGTGCGTCTATTGTGGCACGGGACGCCTCGTCTAGGAGGCTACTTACGCGGATTGTCCATGTTTGGGGACCATAGGGCTGTTCACGCCCGACACGTCTATTCTCGTTGTAACGACAGACCTACCCGGTGACGAGAATCTTGCCTCAAAAAAGAGGCGTGCTCGAGGCCACCCGCTTGACCTCCTCGACCTTATCGAGCCGGAAGGTCAGGACTTTCTGCCGCAGGTGGCAAAAGCCCCGGATGTAGGCTCCATCGAACGAGCTCACATCGACCTGTCGAACCTTCCCGCCGTAGCTCATCTGCACGCTGCTTCGTTCCCGCGCCACCTCATGAAAGAGAGGTGCCAGCGGGTGTTCAGAAAAGGTCATCGGGACGGGGGCGCGGCGCGGGCCTTTTTGAAAGTAGAGCTGCCCGTGTTTGCGGGCGTATTCGTAGAGGTCGCGGGTGAGCTTCACGTCTTCTAAGCAGTAGCGCTCGAGCTTGTCCCACTCGCCCGCCCGGTAGTAGGTCAGCGCGTCGAGGCCCGAGCCGAGCTTGCTCATGCCTAAAGTCGCCTGCGCCAGCGAATCGAGCGAGATGCGGCGTCCCAGAGCCTTTTGTGCCTCGATGAGCAGGTCGAGGGTCGGCAGGTCCGTGACCCAGTCCCCGAGTTCGGAGGCCAGCACCGGCCAGTCGAAGCCGATGAGGTTGAAGCCAATGATCTTTTCCGCTCCCCGAAGCCTCTCGGCGAGGTCGGCAAACCCCTCCTCGCGAAAGGTCAGGAAGCGGTCCTCGGCGTAGTCGTAGACCCCGACAACGCTGACCCCGAGCTGCGCCCGGTTTTCGGCTCCGCCGACCTCGTCGAAAGAGCGCTTGGTCTCGAGGTCCAGAACGAGGTGCTTGGGCGCTGTCGTCACGGCTCAGCGTACCGCTTCGGGCAGCTCGAGGGCGCTCAGAATTTCGCCCTGCAGCGGGCCGTTGGAGGCCACCATTATGCGGTCGTTAAGCCGGTAAGCCTCGCCTGCACCGTTGCTCACGCACCCGCCCGCTTCCTGAATGAGCAGGAGTCCCGCCGCGACGTCCCAGGGGTTGAGCGCGAGTTCCCAGAA
>JBMDWS010000548.1:0-3653 GCA_048594695.1 Truepera sp.
GTGCCCCGTCCCCTCACGGAGCTGAACGCCGACATCGTCGTGCTGGCAAGTCCTTCGGCGGTCGTCGCACTGCCCGAAACCATCCCTAATCAAACGCAGTTCATTGCCCTCGGCCCGAGCACACTCGAGGCGCTCACGGAGCGCGGCCTTAAAGCCACCATGAGCAAAACGCCAGCCGTGAGCAGTGTCGTTCAGGCCGTCGTGCGGGCGGCGGCGGGAGACTTAGAGTAAAAGCCAGAGAGTGAACGCCAGAGAACAAACAGAGGCCTGGCGTCAGAGTTGGAGTCACCATGATTCAGGAACGTACCCCTAGCCAGATCAACCGTCCCAGGCGGCTGCGGACGACCGCCGCGCTGCGCGGACTCGTCGCCCAAACGCAGCTCACACCCAACGATTTCATCATGCCTTACTTCGTCGTGGCTGGAACCAACGTCACGCAGCCCATCGCCTCGATGCCGGGCATCTCGAGGCTCTCGACTGATCTCCTCTTACGCGACCTCGAGCGCGGTCTGCAGCTCGGTATCCGGGCGGCCATGCTCTTCGGCGTTGTCGAACCTGACCAGAAGGATCCGTTCGGCACCCACGCCCACGACCCAAACGGTCCCGTGGCCCACGCGCTGCGGGCGGCCCGCCGCGCTTTCGGCAACGACATCGTCCTGATGACCGACGTGTGCCTCTGCGGCTACACCGACCACGGGCACTGCGGGGTGCTGCAGCGCACCCCGAGGGGCGTCGTCGTCGATAACGACCCGAGCCTGGAGGCGCTTGCGCAGATGGCCCTTCTGCACGCCGAAGCCGGGGCCGACCTCGTCTCCCCGTCAGATATGATGGACGGGCGCGTCGGCTATCTGCGGAGCGCCCTCGACCGGGCCGGAGCGACAAATACGGGCATCCTCGCCTACACGGTCAAGTACGCTTCGGCCTTCTACGGTCCCTTTCGGGACGCGGCGGGCTCGGCTCCCAGGGGCGCCGACGAAGGGGGTGCACAGCCGCCCAAAGACCGCAAGACCTACCAGATGGACTACCGCAACGCACGCGAGGCGCTGACCGAAGTTGCGCTCGACGAGAGTGAGGGCGCCGACCTGCTGATGGTCAAACCTGCGCTGGCCTACCTCGACATCCTGCACACGATGCGGGAACGGAGCTCGAAGCCACTGGTGGCCTATCAGGTGTCCGGCGAATACGCGATGTTCAAAGCCGCTTCCGCAGCGGGGGCACTCGAGGAGGCCGCGACCGTCCACGAGAGCCTCACCGCTATCAAACGCGCCGGGGCGGATTTGATCCTGAGCTACTACGCGCTCGAGGCGACCGAAAAGGGCTGGCTGGGTTAAAGCGAAGAGCAAGAGTAAATGTGTAGTCAAGAGTCGGGTTTATCTCGCGTGGCCCCTGACGTAGCTCAGACTCCCGGCAACTTCATCCTCCGTGAGCCCGTGAAGGAGTATAGGGCCACGAAACCCGATCTCCTTCAAGAGGCGCATGTACAGGCCGTAGTCGAGCTTGCCCTTCCCGGCGGCGACGTTTCCGGCTTGCCCATCCTGCACGATGTCTTTAGCGTGGGCCAGGACGATATCTTCGGCTAACAGGTCGACAGCTTCGGTCATGATCCCGTGCATGCGTGAAAGCCCCCCGGCAGGAAAGATGTTGGCAGGGTCGAAGATGACCTTCAGTCGGGGCGAGGCAACGTCACCCAGCAAGGTCCGTGCTTTTTGCGGCGAATCGATCACCAGATTGACCTCGGGCTCGAACGCCAGCACCCGGTCGTAGATTTCTGCCATCGTCAGCGCCTCCTCTAAGGAGGCTTGAAGGTCCCGGTAGGCGTCAGGATGGTTGTTAGCCGGATGATGGCGCCACATATTGTCCGGGTCACGGGTTCCGGTGCAGAGCGCCAGCACCTCGATATCGAGCGCTTGGGCCAGCTTCATGAGGGGCTCGAGCCCCCTCAGTCTCGCGTCACGCTGAGCCTTGTCCGGATGAATCATGTTGAAGTAGGCCGCAAGCGAGGCCACCGTTATCCCGCGACTACGGCAAGCCTCACGCACCCCCTCGATAAGCCCTGCGGGGAGAGCATCCGACAGCGGCAGCGTATCCGTTCCTGAAAGTGAGGCCACGCCCAGCACGCTCAGATTGAGCTCAATAGTCGTGATGCCGTGCGCCTTAACCGCGTCCAGCACATCTTCAAAACTCGAGGCCTTGAAGGTGTTGGCAAAGATACCTATAGGGTTGGGGCTTTTCTCGAAGTGCTCCATATAGATGTCCCTCAATATCCTGGGGTTGAGTTGGAACCTTAGCTTATATCTCCATGGGTCCGAATTACGCTGCGTCGAGCCAACACTCGCTTCTGTGGACAAATTCCAGTGCGACGAAAACGAGTAGTCCAACTGTTTAGTCCAACCGTTGCAAAAATCAGGTCAACAAAGCGTAGTGGATTCATGAACCCAATCTAGCCGCGGAGCCGATGCCCGCCCTAAGCAAAGGAGCAAACACCCCGATAGGGGGAAGCATGACACAATAGATCCGTGAAACGCCCCCGCATCACCTCACAGCGTGCGACGCGCGTCGCGTTTGTGGTGGTGGTGGTGTTCTTGCTGGCGCAAGTGACATGGTGGATCATCTTCCAGCAGCGCTACATCGAACGGGTCACGCAGGACACCGTGACAGCCTGGATCCGGGACGCCAATACTGCCACGCAGCTCTACAGCGCGCAACCCGACATGCGCGCCGACCTGCTCGAGGTCTACCCGCACCTCCGCTTCGAGAATGAGAGCTTTGTCGTCGATCCGAACGACCTCGAGGCCTTCCGTGACGCCCAGACCGGGCATCTTCGGATGTTTGCCTTCGAAGGACCGTTCTACGCGCTCGTCATCCTGGCGGGTCTGTACGTAATCGGGCTCAGCCTGCGCGCCGAACGCGAACTCAAAAGGCGGCAACAGAACTTTTTGAACGCGGTCTCGCATGAATTCAAAACGCCCATCAGTACCCTGCGCCTCCTTGTCGAAACGGCTCTTTATCGCCCGCTCCGACCCGAGAAGCAGCGCGACTACCTGGGCCGCATGGAGCGCGAAGTCGCCCGCCTCGAGACCATGAGCGAGCAGATTCTGGCGTCGGCGCGGCTCGAGCACGCGCCGCTCGTCGGCAGCCTCGCCCCGGCCGAACTCAATGCTGCGGTGCGTATGTTCGTCGAGAGTCAACGCAGTTCGCTCGAGGCGCGTGGGGCATGGCTCACGGTCGCCTACACGCCGAAGCCGCTACCCGTTTCGCTCGACGAAAAGGCTTTCGGCATCATTCTGGGCAATCTGCTCGACAACGCCGTCAAGTACACGCCCGGTTCCGACAAGCCGCTGCGGGTGCGACTCGAGAGTCGGCCTCATCTGGCGCTCGTTCACGTCGAGGACGAGGGCGTTGGGCTCAGCGAAGCCGACAGGGCGCGCATCTTCGAGCCCTTTTACCGCGTCGGGGACGAGCTGACGCGTTCAGCACCCGGCGTCGGGCTGGGACTGCATCTGGTTCGTTCCATGACCGAGGCCATGAACGGGTGGGTCCGCTGCGACGCTCCCCTCGATACACAGACCGGGCGCGGCACCCGTTTTACGCTCGTTCTGCCCCGGCGCATGGGCAACCCGCTGCCCTTCACCTCGGATGAGCGCCTGAACCCT
>JBMDWS010000549.1:0-1936 GCA_048594695.1 Truepera sp.
CTGCCGAGCGCGGGCTACCTCGTCGGGGGCGCGGTGCGGGACACGCTCCTGGGGCTGCCCGTCACGGATTACGACTGGCTCGTCGCTCGACCTCAGAGCGAGGCCGAGCGGACTGCTGCAGCCCTCGCTGGACGCGCCTTCGTGCTCGACGCGGCGCGGGGTCACTGGCGTGTGGTGGCGAGCGGCAAAACGTACGACTACGCCCCGCTAGGCGACACTGAAGCCCCCATAGACAAAACGCTCGAGACCAATCTGCGCGCCCGAGACTATACCGTCAACGCTCTCGCCGTCGACCTCGAAGGTACGCTGAGCGACCCGACGGGCGGCCTGGACGACCTTCGGGCCAAACGCCTGCGCCTCGTGGGCCGAGACGCCCTCTGGGCCGACCCACTCCGGGGGCTGCGCGGGGTGCGACTCGAGGCCACGCGTGGCCTCAAGCTCGAGCATGCTTCGGAAACGGCCATACAGGAGCACGCGGCGGCCCTCGCACACGGGACAACACCGCTTCCGGCCTGGGAGCGCGTCGGCGACGAACTAAATCGGCTCCTGCTGAGCGAGCGGTCAGCAGAGGGATTTTTGCGGCTTCACCGCCTCGGCCTTCTCCGAGTCTTTTTGCCCGAACTCGCCGAGGCGGACGGCGTAGCGCAGGGCGGCTTTCACCATCTGAACGTGCTCGAGCACTCGTTCGAGGCGCTCCATCAGCTCCTCGGCGGGTTCCCTGATGCCGACCGCACCCTGCGCTGGGCGACGCTTCTGCACGACGTGGGCAAGAGCCGGACCAAGAGCCTCGACGAAGGGGGTCGCCACTATCACTTTTACGGGCACGACAAGCTCGGCGCTGACCTCGCCGAAACCCTTCTCGAGCGGCTGCGGGTGCCCTCGAGCGTGAGCGACAGGAGCGCGGCGCTCGTTCGCTACCACATGCTGCCCCTGCCCAAGAACGAACGTGAGGCGAGGCGCTTCGTCCACCGCCGCCGCGCCCTCCTGCCGGACCTGCTCAAGCTGATGATCGCAGACCGCGAGGCCGCCCGTGGCCCGCTCTCGTCCGAGGCGAGCCGCAACGCCTACCGGCTCGCGCTGGCCCGGGTCATCGACATCATGAACGAGGCACCGCCCCGCGCACCGCTGCTGGACGGCAACGAGGTGATGGCCCTTCTCGGACTTGCACCCAGCCCCAGGGTCGGGGAAGCTGTGCGCTTCGTTCACGAGGCCGAGGCTGTCGGCGACGTGAGGACCAAAGCGGAGGCCGAAGGGGCGCTCCGCCATTACGCCGCCGTTCAGGGCTGGCTAGACTAGAGGAGTGTCCACTCTCGTCCTGACCCGCAGCGACGTTGCCGCGCTGCTCGAGCCCGCCACGCTGCTCGAACGCCTCCGCCAGGGGTTTAGCCTCGCCCAGAACGCACCTGTTCCACCTCAGCGCGCCCGCAGCGACCTGCCGGGACCAGGGGGCGAGAGCGCCACGGTCCTCTTTCCCGGCTTGCTTCCCGGCATCCCGGCCTATACCGTCAAAGTGCAGGCCAAGTTTCCACAGCGCAACCCCGCGCTGCGCGGCCTTCTGCACCTGTTCGACAATGAGACGGGCGCACTCCTCGCGGTGATGGATTCGGGCCACCTCACGGCTGCACGCACGGCAGCGGCAGGCGCGGTCGCCGCCGACACGCTCGCCCGGGCCGACGCCAGCCACGTCGCGGTGATCGGCGCGGGTGCCCAGAACGCGCTCGGGCTCGAGCTTCTCTCCCACGTCCGGGCTTTGAGCAGAATCAGCGTCTACGACACTGCGCCCCTTAAAACCGGCCCCTTTATCCGCCGCCTCGCCCCTCGCACCAACGCTCACCTCATCCCCACCGACTCGCTCGCTGAGGCCCTAGACGACGCCGACATCGTGCTCGCGGCGACCTGGTCCCGGATGCCCTTTCTCTATCCTGAGATGCTCTCG
>JBMDWS010000055.1:0-2819 GCA_048594695.1 Truepera sp.
AGACCGCCCGCCAGAGATGGTCGAAGGAAACGCCGGTGGCTGCCTCGAGTGTGGCCGCTTCGACGTCGTCCAAGAAGCCTCGTGTCGCCTGGATTGCCGCAAGCGTCTGCTCTGGTCCCAGCGGGTGATGGTGGCTGGACAGAACCTTTGAAACCTCACCACGGCCAACGAGCCCCTCGAGCTTAGCCAGGCTCGAGCGAAAACCCGTAGCGGTCTGGAAGCCGTGGAAGAAAGGGGCCGCGAGGGCCAAGAGTAGGTCGCCTAGAAACAGGGTGCCGGAGTTTATTTCGAGGAACCCTACCTCTTCGAGCTTGTGCCCCGGGAACCGGAGGGTCAGGAGGTCGGCCCCCTCGCCGAGGTGAAAAACGGTGTTGTCTCCTAGCGTCAGGTCTGCCCTGACGGGTGGGCCGATGAGTCCCATAATCTCGTCTCGCTGGGCTTCCGAATCGGGTAGGACATCGGTCCGGCAGAACTCTTCGTAATGGGTTACGTTGTCTTCAAGCCAGCTCTCCGCACCAGCGACGGCAAAGCGCGCACCGGTTGCGTCCGCGACGGCCCTGTTACAGCCGATGTGGTCGGCGTGCACGTGCGTGTGAAGGACGTATGCGAGCGGAGCGACTTCGCTGGCGAGTGTGAGAACGGCCGCTTTCATGCTGGCGACGCCCGTGTCGAACATGACGCTGTAGCGGTCCCCTTTAAGTGCGTAAACGTAAAGTTCAACGCCTGGCATCAGCTCGAGATGGACGTGGTGAACGTCGAGACGAGTCACCTTTCCCTCGCAGCCGGGTCAGCGTACTGTGGGTCGGGGAGGACGCCGAACCAATCTTTACGGCCGGGGTCGCGGTCGTAGAGGTAACCGCCGAGTTCGCGGTAAAGCTCGTGGTACTTCGCCAGCTTGTCGTAATCAAGCTCGACGCCCAGACCCGGCCCGGCCGGTACGTCGATGCAGCCGTCCTTGTAAGCAAGCTTTCCCCCTACAATGACGTCGTCCGTGAGATGGTGGTAGTGTGCGTCGGCAGCAAAATTCAAGTTAGGTAGCGCCGCTCCGAGGTGGAGCATGGTGGCTAGCTGGACACCGAGTTCCCCTGAAGAATGGACGCACGCGCCTAACTGGAACGTTTCGAGCACTTGCCCGGCCTTATACGCCTGCCGCAAACCTCCCCAGAACGTGGTGTCCAGAAGGATAACGTCGACAGCTTCAGCGCGGACATTGTTGGCAAGCTGCTCAAAATTTACGACGATCGTATTCGTCGCAGTTGGGATGCGGACGAAATGGCGAACCCGGCGCATGCCGTCGAAGCCGTAGCACGGGTCTTCATAGTAGTCGTTGTTGAGGTCTTCAATGGCGTGACCTGCCCGGATCGCTGTTTCCGCACTCCAGACAGCATTAGGATCTAGGCGTACGCGGTCCTTTGGGAACGCTGAGGCCAGCGCGCGGAACACCTCGACCTCGTAGTCGGGCGGAAATACCCCCCCTTTGAGTTTATGCGCGCGAAAACCGTGCGCTTCACGTAAGGCCGCAGCGTGCGCGACGATCTCGTCGGGGGTGGTCTCGCCGCCCGCCCCCGGCGCTTCACTGGCGTAGCGAAAAAACAGGTAGCTCGCGAAAGGGACTCGCTCCCTGACCGCACCGCCCAAGAGGTCACACGCGCGCACATTAAGGTGTTTGCCGACAAGGTCGATGCAGGCGAACTCGATGGCGGCGTGAAGTTGGGTGCGGTTGTTGTAAAGCGACGCGGTAGGGTTCATAATCTTCCAGCGCAAGGCTTCCAGCTGCAGAGGATCGTGACCTATCAAGTAAGGCTTCAAGCCCCGGAATGCTAGCTCGGCTGATTCACCACCGCCCCCCATTTCACCTACGCCGATTAGGCCGTTATCGGCCTCGACTTCGACGATAGTGCGGACGAAGCGGCCCCAGTGAGCGCCGCTCGCATGCCTCAGCGGAGCTTCGAGGGGAACCGTGACGGTGGTCGGGCGGATGTCGACGATTTTCACGAGAGATCCATTTTCGGTTCGCCACCAAGGGGAAGAAGGAGGCCGCCGTCGGCCACGAGGGTCGCACCAGTAATGAACGAAGCTCGTTCCGAAACCAAAAACGCCACCACTTCCGCGATTTCGGCCGCTGTTGCAATGCGACCGAGGGGATGCATGGCGTTGACTTCGCGCCTCACCAGATCCGGGTTTTCGTCTAGAGACAGGGCCCAGTCCAGCATCGGTGTGTCGACCGAACCGGGCGCGACGCAGTTGACCCTGACGCCGTCGGCAGCAGCGTCCAGCGCCATGCTTTTGGTCAATCCGATGAGCGCGTGTTTAGAAGTGGTGTATGCGGCAACATTCCGCTGAGTCGCGAACGCTTGCACCGATGCCATGTTCACGACGCTCCCACGCCGCTTCTTGAGGTGAGGCATCGCGAAATGGGCGAGCAGGTAAGCGCTTTTGACGTTGACCGTCAGAACCTCGTCCCACACCTCTTCAGGCGTCGTCTCGACCGTACCGTAGCGCTGGATCCCCGCGTTGTTAGAAAGGACGTCGATCCCACCAAAATACGCCGCCGCGTCCGCCACGGCCCCTTCCACGTCGCTCGCCTGGCCAACGTCCACGACAAATGCTCTGGCTTCGACGCCCTTACTTATCAGGTACTCAAGACGCTGCTGCAGCCCCTCCTCGTCACGGTCTAAAAGAGCCAGGCGAGCTCCATAAAGTCCCAGGCGCTGGCATACGGCTGCGCCGATCCCCTTCGCCGCCCCCGTTACAAGAGCGACCTTGCCGCCGAACTCGCTCGAAAACGAATCAGCCACCTCCCGGCCTCCATCTATGAG
>JBMDWS010000550.1:0-2807 GCA_048594695.1 Truepera sp.
AGAGACGGTTTCATTCAGAGGTTTGAAGGCGCGCAGCCCCACTCGCAGGTAGGATTTCAGGGGATTGTCGCGGTAGAGGAGGCCGGACTCGAGCCAGAACGTCATGTCGGCGGCAAAGCCCAGGTCGGGCGTCGTGGGTGCTGCCGGGGCCGGGAGGCTCTGCGCAGAGGCGAGCGGCGTCAGCGTCGCGAGCAAAACAAAGAGCGGAAGAAAAAGCAACCTGCGCATGGGGCAGTCTACCCCAGGCACGTTACACTTCTCTCATGACCCCCCTAGGACCGGCTCCGGTAAGCAAAAAGGAGCTCATCGCGCAGCTCGGCGAGGCTTCCAAGCTTCTGGACCTTATCGGCGCCGAAGGCTTCAAGGCGGGTGCGTACGCCAACGCCGTGCGGCAATTAGAGGCGTTCGAGGGCGACTTTTCGGTGCTCTTTATGGAGCGGCGGCTCGGTGAACTGCGAGGCATCGGCAAAAGCCTCGCTGCTGAAATGTACGCACTGGGTACGAGGGAGCGGCTCGAGGTCCTGGACGACCTCTACACCCAGATCCCAGCGGGTGTGCGCAGCCTCCTGCGGGTCGCGGGACTGGGACCAAAAAAGGCGCGGCTACTTTGGGAGAGCGGCATCGACAGTCTGGGGGCGCTCGTCGCAGCGGCCGACGATGGGCGCTTGGCCAAACTCAAGGGTTTCGGGGCCAAGAGCGCAGGGGCGCTAGGTGCTGCTGCCGCGTTTGCACTCAACGCCCGAAAGCGGCTTCGCCTCGACGAGGCCGAGGCGCTCGCGGTCTTTTTATCAGGTGGCCTCGCGGAGCTTTTACCCGGTGCCACCCTCACCTGGGCAGGTGACCTGAGACGGGGCCTCGAGACGGTCGGTACCCTGAAGGTTGTTGTGACCGGCGTGACTGCGTCGGCTTTGCAGGACGCACTGCACGCTCTGGGTCTCGAGGCTGTAGCCCTTGAGGAAGGGCACGTTCTCCATGCGACCTTCGAAGACCGGACGCTCGAGTTCATCCTGACTGCGCCCGAGGATTTGGGTGCCGTGCTCCTGTGGCAAACAGGTAACGCGGCATTTATAGAAGCGCTGACCGGGGTCGCAGAGAATAAAGGCGTAACGCTCGCGCCGACCGGCCTGACGCGCCTGGAGGAGAGACTGCGCACAGCCAACGAGGCCGAAGCCTTTACTGCCTTGGGCGCGACCTACGTTCCGCCCGAGCGGCGCGATCTGCCTTACGGCACCGGGATGAACGACCTCATTACCCTTCAGGATATGCGCGGGCTGGTCCACAATCACTCGAGCTATTCCGACGGGGCCGCGACGCTCCGCGAGATGGTAGCGCGGGCGCGCTCGCTCGGCTACAGCTACCTGGCGATGGCCGACCACTCGAAGAGTTCGTTTTACGCCAACGGTCTGACCGAGGCGCGGCTCGAGCAGCAGGCGCGTGAAATTGCCGAGATTCGGCGTGAGCTTAGCGACGAGGGGTCAGACTTTCAGGTGCTGCACGGGCTCGAGGTTGACATCATGTCCGACGGCACCCTCGACTTTTCCGACGAGGTGCTGGCCCTGCTCGATTACGCCGTCGTCAGCGTTCACCAGCACTTTACGCTCGATAAAGTCAAACAGACCGAGCGCATCGTCCGCGCCGTCCATAACCCCTACGCCGACATTCTGGCGCATATGACGGGCCGCCTGCTTCTGCGCCGCCCCACCTACGAGGTCGATATCGAAGCGGTTCTCCAGGCGTGCGCGGATACCGGCACAGTTGTCGAGATCAACGCCAATCCGCGTCGCCTCGATCTCGACTGGCGTCACGTTATGCGGGCAAAGGCGCTCGGTTGCCGCTTTGCCATCAACCCCGACGCGCACCACCCGGACGGCTACGACGATGTTCGCTACGGCATCCTTATGGCGCGGAAAGCGGGTCTCGGCGCTGCTGACGTGGTCAATGTAGCTCCCTCTGCCAAGGCCTTTCTGGCTCTTCTCAAACCGAGAAGCAGACCGCTGTGAGGTTTTGTTGACACCTCCGGAAGCGCATGCTACCCTACGTATTCGGACGCGGGTGAGAGCCTGCGGGTCGCCCAACGGGAGCGCGAGTTAGGCCACCCTAGCTCAACTGGTAGAGCACCCGACTTGTAATCGGAAGGTTGTCGGTTCAATTCCGATGGGTGGCTCCAGATTTTTAGAGATTTCATCTGTAAGTTTTTTACGGGTGTTGTTGCTAAGAATCGTTCAGGTGTGGGTCGGTGCCCGAGTGGTTAAAGGGGACGGACTGTAAATCCGTTGGCTACGCCTACGATGGTTCGAATCCATCCCGGCCCACCACACTAGAGGTTTTGGTTATGACCAGTCATAGTCAACACCTCTGACATGCGGGAGTAGCTCAGTTGGTAGAGCGTCAGCTTCCCAAGCTGAATGTCGCGAGTTCGAATCTCGTCTCCCGCTCCAAGATGCAAGGTTTGGGTGCGCACGCGCAAACAGCCAGCTTGCATTTCTGGATGACGGCTCAGGTAGGCTCGTGTAGCTCAGGGGTAGAGCACTCCCTTGGTAAGGGAGAGGTCGACGGTTCAATCCCGTCCACGAGCTCCAACTTCGGGCGCAACTTAGCGGAAGGTCAGACCCGCAACGGGGCTGGCCGGTTTTGGCTGTAATGAGGCCAGAGAGGATTTGCCGACTATGGCGAAAGCGACATTTACGAGGACGAAACCGCACGTCAACATTGGTACGGTAGGACACGTCGACCACGGAAAGACGACGCTGACAGCAGCGATCACGTTTACGGCAGCGGCGGCCGATCCGACGGTGGAGACGCTGTCG
>JBMDWS010000551.1:0-3216 GCA_048594695.1 Truepera sp.
CCTGTAGTTCTCGGCATCTATGCGTTGCAGGCACTCTTCAGCCACTTCTGGCTGCGCCACTTTCGCTTCGGACCCGCCGAATGGCTCTGGCGCTCGCTCACCTACGGTGCGTGGCAGCCGCTCCGGCTGCCGGGATAGTGCGTGTGGGCTCGCGTCCTCGGCAGCCTTACCACCCTTCCGACCGCGCGGGACTGGAGGCTGACCTTGGCTGTCACCGTGACTTTCGGTGGGCTGGCGCTCGCGTTTAGCCTCCTCAACGGCTTTCTCCAGGCTCAGCCTGCACCTGCCTCTATTCTGCCACTGGCGCTGCGCGTCCTCATAGTCCCGTCCCTAACTGAAGAACTGGTTTTTCGCGTCCTGCCGCCACGCCGCTACGCGCTGCTCGCACTGGTTCTTTACGTGCTCTATCATCCCCTCATGGCGCTTCTCTTTGTTCCGGTGGCGCGCCCAGTGTTCTGGGATATACGCTTTTTGCTCCTTGCTGCGCTACTCGGGGGCTGCTGCACGCTTCTCTATCACCGCACCGGTTCAGTCTGGCCACCCACCCTGCTCCACTGGGCGGCTGTCACGGGCTGGCTCGAGATGTTCGGCGGTGAGGCGGCCTTGCGACCCCACCCCTAGGGACGTCACATAGCGACATTACACAGGATAGACAAGCCGAAAGCGCTCGCAGAGAACGGGCATATCATGGCTAAAGGTCCGACCTACTGTGGGTAGCATCTTGCTGAAAAAGCTCTCATGGGCCTTGCGCCAAAACTCGAGCGTGCGGTTCCCTTCACCCTCATCATGGGCAAATGCCACATCCACCTCGGCGAAGGTCAGGTGTCGAACCTCGGTAGTTTCGATCACGCAGAGCGGCTTCCCCACGCCGTCCAGCACAACACTATAGTGTCCTGGTTGAGGCAGGGCTTCTCCCTCTGCATAGGCCCAGAGCGCTGAGGTCGTTGCGATTTTGACGCCGCCCAACACGAGCGCCCCAAGCCTGTATGCCATCTCCGGCGTATTGCCGAACGCAAAAATGTCGTCCGGCTCTGGGGAGAAGAATAGATGGGGACGACTTAGCCGCATGGCCTCCCAAAAGTCTCGGACAGGATCATTCACACGGTCTTCCTTATCTGGCGCTGCGCGACTCGAGCACCCCCTAGAACCTCCAGCCCGCTTACAGCCACCCTTTCTCCCGAGCCAAACGCGCCGCCTCGACGCGGTTATTCACGCCGAGCTTGCTAATGGCTTCTGACAGGTAGTTGCGCACCGTGCCAACCGAGAGCCCCAGTACCCCAGCGATTTCCGGGCTCGTCTGCCCTTGCCCGGCGAGACGCAGGCACACGCGCTCGCGCTCTGTTAGGGGATCGGGCTCGCCCCACGCCTCGGCTGCGAGTTCCGGGTCGATGGCGCGGCCCCCGGCGTGCACGCGGCGCACGGCGTCGGCGAGGTCCGACGCGGGCGCATCCTTGAGCAGGTAGCCTGAGACTCCCGCCGCGAGGGCGCGGCGCAGGTAACCCCCACGGGCAAAGGTCGTCAGGATGATGACGCGGGTTTCGGGGCACTTTTCGCGCACCAGCGCGGCAAGCTCGAGCCCCGTCAACCCGGGCATCTCGATATCGGTCAGGAGAATGTCGGGCTTCTTCTCCAGGACGCTGTTTAGGGCCATGTGGGCGTCTAGAGCCTGAGCCACGACGGAGAGATCACTCTCCAGCTCGAGCAGGGCCGCCAACGCGCCGAGGACCATCCCCTGATCCTCGGCGATCACGATACGTATCATGCGTTTTCCAGCTGCCGTAGGGTCACTGCGCGCCCCCTGTGGAGCGTGCGCTCCTGCGGCAGCGTCAGAACCAGGCGCGTGCCGCGTGCGAGGGACTCGACGCTGAGCGACCCGCCCAGCGCCACAGCGCGTTCACGCATGCCGCAAAGCCCCGCACCGTCCTCTTGACGCTTGCCCCGCCCATCGTCCTCGACCGTAAGCCGCACCGCACCGCCCTCCTGCGTGAGCCTCACGGTGCAGCGCGTGGCCCCCGCGTGGCGCACCACATTGGTCACAGCCTCCCGCAACGCCAGCGCCAGCGCACCCTCCGCCGCCGGGGTCAGCTCGAGGTCCTGTGTATGGTGCTCGACTTTCAGGCCTGCGGCCCCTAGCATCTCCTTGGCAACGGTCAGCTCGCCCGGCAGCCCCCGAGACCGGTACCCGCGCACAGCCTCCCGCACCTCCCGCAGCGCCTGTCTGGAGACCCGCGTGACCTCGACCATCTCGCGCGCGGCTCGCTCACTGTCGGTCACGGCCAGCTTGGACGCCAGCTCGCTTTTAAGCGTGATGACCGAGAGCGTATGTCCGAGAAGGTCGTGCAGATCACGGGCGATGCGTTCACGCTCGGCGATGGTAGCGAGATGCTCCACCTCGTCGTGGGCGCGGCGCAACCGGGCGTTGGCACGGTCCTTTTCGGCCTCGAAGATGTTGATACCCCCGAGGATCGGGGCAAATACGACGCCCGGAAAGTAGGCCCAGTAGCGATAGGGCAACGGGATGTTCGAGAGGCCGAAGGAGAGCACCTCGAGCCCTAGAATCGTGAGGATCACCGTGACCGCCTGACGCGGGCGAAACGCGAACGGAGCCCCCGCCGCCGCGTAGATAAAAAACGAACTCGAGCCCGAGTTGAAAAACATCCCGACGAACCCGAGCAGTGCAATCGCCAAGATCCCCATACGGCTGCTATTCCCGCGACAGGTAAAGTTCAGCAGATAGACTGGCAGGAAAACCGCAATCATGAGCCCTGTAGCGAGCCAGTTCAGCATCCCGAAATTCTCATCCACGAAGGGCTGCATGAACATGAAGCCGAGAAAGACGAGATAGACGTAGGCTTCCCAGCCGATGTGTCTGGGGGAGATACGCGCAAAAAACGAGGTCATAGAGGGTACCGTAGCGTCAGTCTAGCCCTTTGCACCCGGCTTTAGAAGCGCCCAAGGTCGAACGAGGCAAACCTGATTGTGCCCCCGATACGCAGCGTCGGGGCACCCTCAATCACACCCGGCGCGAGCCCGCGCTCGTAGATATTTCCGAAATGGGGTTGGAGATCGGTCACCACCCGCCACGACGCGGGCACACGAAACTCGACACTGGCAAAGAGTGCGGACAGCTCGAGCTTCACGTCGGGGGACGCCCGCTCCGCCTGACGCACGTCGACGCGCAGGGAGCAAAAGCCACAACTGAGCTTGGCCCTAGAG
>JBMDWS010000552.1:0-3118 GCA_048594695.1 Truepera sp.
CTTCTTTCGTGACGAGTACCCGACCATCCTCGGGCGCCCGAAAGTGCGAGAGGTAGCGAACGTTGGCGGGGTGCGTGACGAGCAGCGCGTCGGCGTTTGCGGCGGCGAGGTGCTCCCGCACGCGCCCCAGCGGATCTAGCACGCTGCCGCGATCTTGGCGAGCGAGGCGGCGTCCAGCGAGGCGCTGCCGATAAGCCCGCCGTTGATGTCGGCCTGGGCGAGCAGGCCGGGTGCGTTGTCGCCTTTCATCGAGCCGCCGTAGAGCACGCGGATCTCGTCGGCGAGGTCGGGCAACAGCTCGCGCAGCTTGCCGCGAATGGCCCCGCACATGGCCTGCGCGTCGTCGTCGGTGGCGGTTTTGCCCGTGCCGATGGCCCAGACAGGCTCGTAGGCGATAACGAGCTCCTCGGCACTCTCGAAGGTGAGACCCTCGAGCGCCGCCTCCAGCTGCCCAAGCGTGACCGCTTCGGCGCTGCCCGCTTCGCGCTCCTCGAGCTTTTCCCCCACGCACAGAATCGGCACCAGTCCTGCGTTTAGGGTAGCTGCGACCTTCGCCCCGACGAGCGCGTCGTCCTCGCCGTGGTACTCGCGCCGCTCCGAGTGCCCGACGATGACAAAATGCACCCCGACATCTTTGAGCATCGCCGCGGCGACTTCACCGGTGTAGGCGCCTTTGTCGTGTGCACTCACGTCCTGCGAGCCAATGCGGATGTCGCTCCCGGTCAGCGCACTTTGCAGCGCGGGCAGGTGCGTGTAGGGCGCACAGAGGGCCAGCTCGAGGCGCTCCTGATCGACACCCGCGAGAGCCTCACTCAGCTCACGGACCCAGGCATCGACCTCGCTGGGCAGTTTATGTAGCTTCCAGTTTGCCGCTATTAGGGGTTTCATGACCTACAGGATACCGTACCTGGGTGTACCGAGCGATTCTCGCGGCGAAAGGTCGGCTTATGAGAAAGCGCGTATACTCGACTCCGGACGTACAGGTTGACTCACAGCTTAACGACGGGCAAAAGCTGCTCACACCACTCTGGAGGCTGACATGAAGTGTTTATTTGTTGTTGTTCTGGTAATCGCCGCACTTTTCCCCTTAGCGTCAGCACAGTCTGAAACTGTCGTTGTCGAGCCGTTTGTTGGGGGCGGATTGTCTGTCGGGCTCCCTGGCAGCGCGTTTGGCGCGTCGCTGCAGGCAGGTGCGGACAACCTCATTGGCGGTCTCGGGCTGCGCGGCGTCCTCAACTTCGGTTTTACCGGCAGCGTTTCGCTCTCGGCAGATATTCTCAACTACTTTCCCGAAACCCGCCAGCTCGCGCCTTATATCGGGGCAGGGGGCAAGGTGGGGCTCAGTGCGGCCTTCTACGACGTCCACGTTTTGGGTGGGCTCGAGTACTTCATTGACGAAGACGTGGCGGTCTTCGCCGAACTTCAGCCCGCCTACGTCATAACTCCCGACGTAAGCAATGATTTGCCAGAGAATGTTGCTAATTACGTCGGAGTCACGCTCCGGCTCGGCGCGAACTACCACTTCGACTAACCCATACGTTTCTCACGAAGGGATGACGCCGACTAAGAAAAGCGGGTATAGTCGACCTCGGGCAAGCATGACAAAAGCGTGGCAGGTTCTGCCCACACATCAACTTGGAGGCTGGAGATGAAACGTTTTCTGATGGTCGCCCTCGTCGGGCTAGCCGCCGCTTTCCCGGTGGCGTTTGCGCAGGATGCCGAGCCGTTCTTTGGTGGGGGTTTTGGCGTCCTTTTTGTTGACGGCAGCACATTTACTTCGATAACCGTTCAAGGCGGCGCGGATGACCTTATTGGTTCAGCAGCGTTGCGGGCCAATTTTGACATCGGTATTTCAAGCGGGTCTTTTGGCTTTGGCGTAGACGTCCTTGCCGATTTTCCTTCCGACGATATCAATCCGTACGTGGGTGGGGGTTTTGGCTTGATCCAACTGGGTGACTCGTATTTTCAAGTTCATGCAACGGGTGGCCTCGAGTTTTTCGTCGCTGATCAAGTCGGTCTCTTTGCTGAGTTGCAGCCCACGTATGTGCTGACCTCTCAAGACTTCGGAGCAACCCTGAGATTTGGAGCGAACTACCACCTCAACTAAAGCTTGGCTCACAAACAAGAAAGCTCGCCTCTTGGCGAGCTTTCTTGTTTGGCCCCGAAAATTAGCTGTTAGGAACTAGACAGTAGACTTTGGCTGTTCTAGGTGTGTAGATGTTTCCGGTAATTGCTGAAAGGAGGCCATCCAAAAAGGTCATCTCGGTTTCAACGCTGGCGACATTTTGAGCGCCGCCGCATACGGTTGCCGCATTGAGTGAGCTTTCTTGACCAATGCCTCCGATAAAGAAGGGCTGGCTGGTCTCGAGTGATGGGGTCGACTGCGGAGCAACAGGCCCATTGACGTTGAACCTTTGTGTCGCACAGCCTGAGAGAAAGAGTGTAAGCACAAAAGCGCCAAGTAGATATTTCATCTTTGCCTCCCCACTGATTTCTAAGACAATTTTAACCTTTTGCTCAGAAGCTTTACAACTGATGCTTCAGGTTAAAGCCCGTGTGCCCGGCAAATAGGCAAGGTCATGAAAAAGCTCACTCCCTTACTGGGAGTGAGCTGGGGAAGCGGAGGTGCGGTTAAGCCTGCGCGGCGGGCTCGTTGTCCTGTTTGCTACGGCGCGTCTTTTTGGGTGTTGCACTGCGCTTTTCAAGCGCTTCCAACCCACCGACTAGAAACACGTCAAGCGCCTTGTCGAGGTCATCTACGTCGTGGAACTCGAGGCTCCGGCGCAGGTGCGCCGGGATGTCGCCCAGGTCCGGCACGTTCTTCTCGGGGAAGACGATGTGCTTGATGCCCGCACGGCGTGCACCGAGGACTTTCTCCTTGAGGCCGCCGATGGGCAAGACCCGCCCGCGCAGGGTGATCTCGCCGGTCGAGGCCACGTCTTTACGGACCGGGACGCCGGTGAGGGCGCTGATCAGCGAGGTGGCAATCGCCACGCCCGCGCTCGGGCCTTCCTTGGGCGTGCCGCCCGCCGGGAAGTGGATGTGAATCTCGGACTCGAGCCGCTCGGGGGCGATGCCGAAGCGGTCGGCGTTGGCCTTGGCGTAGGTCAGGGCGGCT
>JBMDWS010000553.1:0-4641 GCA_048594695.1 Truepera sp.
GTTATCCGTCGCTTCGCCCTGGATCTTGAGCGTCACGCTGCCCGTGTCGGCAACGCCCCCTTTGATCGTAAAGTAGGCGCTCTCGATGCGCGCACCCTGGGGAATCGTCACGTTTTGGAAGCGCACGCCGACGGTTTGCAACACACCTTCCTTTGAGCGGAAGTCAAGCAGCCCACCACCAAGGTCCACGCCACCGCTGGTCAGTTTCTCTTCGGCGTCGTCCGAAGCGCCGACGAGAGGGATGGTCAGGGTGGTGCGTTCGGCTTGCGTGGCTAGTTCGGGCAGCGGTTGCTCGAGCCCACCACCGCACGCCGCCAAAATGAAACTGCTCAGAAACAGACCTGCTAAACGTGTGACACCTACTTTGGTCGTGCTGTACATACTTCCTCCGCCCCAGGGGTATGACGACAGCCGCGTGAGCCTAAGCTCGACACGTGTCTTTTTGCCTTTTTGAGGTGGAGTTTCACCTCGGCCGGTTGCGCTACTGGCTCCTCCTGTTCCTAAGCGCCCAAATGACGGAACAGGTCTCTCAGCCTCCGAGGGTGGGGAGCCCTCTGATGAAGAAAGCTTAATCTAAGCCTCATTACAGAATTCTGACTAACTACTTAATCAGAACCTTGTAAGCTTTTGTTAGACGCACAATAAGGGTAGTTATCACTGTTCTCGAGCGCGTTAGGTAGACCTCAGTGCTTGGCGCGCCCCGGTCCTGTTTGGCGTTGAAAGGCTGCCGAGTCGTTGAGGCGCGGGAAGGGAACGTCTGGGACAGGCACGCCCAGGAAGGCACAGAGCGGCTCCCAGCCCTGCTTCACCTCGTACACCAGCAATTTATCCTCAGGCACCGTCCGCTTGACTTCGGCGATGTGATTTTCAAAAACCGAGAGGGCATAAGCCTTATCCGCAAAGCGGTTGTCGAAAGTCTTGCGCCAGATGAGCGTGTCGACCATCCGAATAAACCGCCGCAAACGCGGCATGAACAGCGGCACGAGAGACTTGGGGAAGCCCATCCGACTCCGACGGTAGATGGTGTCGGTGGCGCTTTTGTACCACGCCTCCGGGTCGCGGACGTTCAGGAGCACTTTGGCGTCAGGATAGCGCACCATGAGCTCCTTATAGAAAGTGCAGCCTGGCCAGTCTACAGTTGCCTGGTACCCGCCAAGGAGGGCGTCCCAATCGACGGGCTTGCCGTCCACAGCCGCTTGCCAGAGCCGGACGTGTTCAGGGTGACCAAAAACTTCCTGCATGTGGTGGCAAGGGCCGTAGCCGAGCTGCTCGAGGGCAGCTTTGAGTGATGCTGTGCCTGTACGACCGAACCCGGCACCGATGAGTCTCAAAGCCATACGGGCTTGCTATAGGTTGGTCGAGGTGTTCTGAACATAACTTCCTGCCTTATCCGGCTGCCCAGCTTCAGCGTAGCGCAGTCGCAGTGCTGTCGCTGGCCGTTGGACTCCTCCCACCATATTTTTAGACTTCTCTCGTCTCTCGCAAAACCGAGAGTTTGATAACGAGCATTATCGCCTGCCTTTACTGCGAGGCCACCATAGCCGCGTAGGTCGCGCGGGTTGCCGCCATCATGGGCGGCGCGTCCCAGCTCTCGTCAAGCAAGGCTTGATACACGCTACCTATCCGGCTCATGGGCGCGCGGCACCTGAAGCAGAGCGGGGCTTGGGGAATGACGGGCTGCGGCGAAATGGCGACCGGCACGTCGATTGTGTTTTGCGGGCGGCACGAGCACGCAAAGCTGCAGGCGCAACGGATGACTGGCTTACCTGGCTTAAAACGCATGGTGTTCCTCCTCGAGGTCGAACAAAGATTTTTGGACGGGGCTTGCAGCGGCGACGGGGCGCAAGGGTTTGCCGCAGCGGGCGCACGAGACCTGGGCGTGCAGCTCGAGCGTCACGCGAACCTGCGGGTGGGTGCGGCAGGCGTAGATGCCGGGTGTAGCTAAAGTGCGGAGGCTAAAGCTGGACATGCTAGACCGCCTTTAGCCCTAGAACGCGACGGGCAGCCGCGACCCACACGAATGTGTGTTCACCCGGTCCCGTCTCGCAAGTCCGGTCGCGCGCCCAGCCGAGCAAGCCGAGCGTATCGGCCAGTAGCTCCCGCTCTGTGGCTTGTGAAATGGGCTTGTTGCCAAATAGGTTAGAGGCGTAACGAGTACGTTGCGCTTCGCGCGCGCGCTCGGGAAAGGTTAGGACAAGTTCTTCGACTACTACCTCACGCAGCACAGCCGGGGAAGGCATTACCTCGAGGCGCGGGAGGAAGTCGAGGACACGAGCGAGATAGGCATCGGCGGTTCCACTAAACGACAGCGTTTTGAGAGCTTGTAAAACCGGGGCCGCGCTGGCTGGGGTGAGACACATCAGGGGATTCTTTCTTTTAAAAGGTGGATGTGTCTCACCCCCGTAGAACACCCCGCGCTCCAGGAGTAGTTTTCGACGCTCCGCAATGACGTCGTTGACGGGTTGGTATTCGCGGATAAAACGGCCCTCTTTGCGAGACTTCGTCGGGATTGCCATGCCCTCGAGCACGCGTCCTACGTACTGACATATCCCTTTCTCCAATTCGTCAGCGTCGGGCAGTTTGGGGATGCCGGTAACGCCAGCGAGTTCTGGCCTCAGGGCCTCTAGCTTTTTGCGCAGCCTGACCATGTCGGAACTGTCGGATTTGTACCAGACGTCTTTTTCGCGCAGTAGGGTGTCGGGGTTGTAGCCGGTCGCCTTGAGGACGAGGCGGCGGACCTGGCGGCGGATTCGGAACTCGGTCGATTCGACTGCGTAAATCGCACCGTGGTTCTGGCGCAGCTCGTCTTGCTCTAGGGCGATGATGTGGTCCATTGGGGCTACAGCCTGTTCGAGCGCCGCGATTTTCGGGCGGCGCTCCCCCTCGCGGTCGAATGTCAAAGCGTTTTCGAGAGCTTCGGGGGTAGGGTCAAGACCTAACGCATAGGCTTTTGTGATGGCGTACCGCTCGAGCACGTCAAGCTCCTCGGGGGTACCGACGCGCCGCCTAGCCTCGAGGTCGGTCATCAGCGCGTGGATTTCCTCGGGCGTTTTTTGGGGCGCGCTCCTCACACGCGCCTTCCATTCTCCGCGCTTGAGTTCGCTGGCTTCCTTCTTTATTTTGGGCGCGTCGGCGCTTACGGTCGCGTCGGTGACGGTGTAGCCCTCCTCTATGGCTTGCCGCCAAAAGTGGGCACTGTAAAGGTTGTTGGCTTCGACCTCGGCAGTCTTTTCGGCGAAGTAGAGAGCTTCAAAGTCGGGATCCCTGAAGTACCCGGCGCTGCGCCCACTCAGCATGTCGGGGTCGGCCTCGGCGAGTAGCCGCGCGGCGACAGCGTCGGCGTCGTAGTGTTTGTAGCGCCGCGCCGGGTTGACCCACACATGGAAAACGGTCGACGCCCGCGTGCGTGCCAGAGCCTGATGGCCGTCGGCGGCGGTGCGGACTGAAGCAGTGAACACCGCGCCCGCCCACGTGAAGTGGTTGTGGGTGATGGAGACGCCCGTGCTGATGCTGGGGCTGGCGATGAGGATGCGGTAGCGTTTGCTTTCGCCGTTGACGTCCCTAAAAAACGCATTGACGTTCTCATGCCCCGAGGTGTCCGAGTGGACCTCGAGCATGGGCAGGTCGGGGTGGCGCTCTCGAAAGTAGGCGGCAAGCCGCTTAGCGTCGGCTTTGGTGTCAGCGTGGATGATGACGTTCCCGCCCGCATCGAGTTCGGCGAGAGCCGAGTGGACCACGCTATCCCAAGTGGGATAGCGGATGATGGTTTTCCCCTCGCCGCCCAGAAAAGGACTTACGTGCAACTTCACCCTGCCCTGGTAACCGGACCGGCGCAGCATGTCGAACACCTGCTGGTTCATGTCGGCGTCAGCAAGGATGGGTCGCGGGCTAGTCACGAGCCGAGTCATGAAGGCGTCGAAACACAGCGGCTTATTAGCAAAGTCATCTTTGCTTGCGAAACGTCTCCCTATTGCGGTGATTTCGTCAGCAAAAAAGGTGTTAACCGGCTCGATGTACAGGCGGCCCGCTTTTACCTCAAAGTCGTGTCTGAGAGAGTTGAGGCAGCGGCTGAGGCCGAGTTCGTCGTTCGTGACACCGTCGGTCTCGTAGTGCGTAGTGCCGCACGTCTCGACCTGGCCCCCAATGAGGCTGCGGAGGTGGGCGGTACCCCGCACCTTATCTCCGCGCTCCATCGCCGCACGCATGGTGCGGGCAGCAAGCTGCGACTTGCCATAGCCCTTCGGCATCGCGAGCAAGTGGGCGCAGTCGTCCTCCAGCTCCTCGAGGTTCGCCTCAGAACCAAAGTGCTCGACAATCTCCGCGCCGTTGGCCTCCCCGAGCGCGATGAGGCGCTGGTAGTGCGCGCCGCGCTTGCTACGGTAGGCGACGCTCGGGTCGGGTGCTGTAGGCGTGCCCCGGGTGTCGTTCTGTAGGCGGACAACTTCGCCGCCAAACAGCAGGGCAGCATCGTGGATGGCGACGTCATCCTCTTGCGCCGTTACGAAGATGAGCTTCGGCGGCCTGCTGCACACCCTCAATGCTTCGGCGACTACACCCTGTAGGTCGCTTGCGGCAACAAAGGCAACTCGCTTGGACCGCCCGGAGTACGCCCTTTTTGCTAGCCTCGCGGTGGTCCCGTCC
>JBMDWS010000554.1:0-2762 GCA_048594695.1 Truepera sp.
CTGCGCGGCGACGACCTGCTGCCGAGTACTGGCGCGCAGCTTCTTCTGTATGGGGCGCTCGAGAAAACGCCGCCACGCTTTGCCCATGTGCCTCTGCTGCAGGACACGGATGGCAAGCGCATGGCTAAGCGGCAGGGTTCACTTACACTCTCATCGTTGCGGGAGGCAGGCGTTACACCTGAACGCGTGATCGGTTTTCTCGGGTACAGCCTTGGGTTTTCGACCGGATTGCAGGCGATGACGCTGGTAGAATTCGTCGCACAGTTCGATCTGGCAATCCTGCACCAAGGGGCGTTTCAGCTCGAGCCTCATCATCTTGATTTTTTGCACCATTAGGCTGACCTATGAATCTCCCGGAATCCCTCATCAACAACCTCACCATGGTTCACGACGATGCCGGACCCTGGTTGGAAGCACTCCCCGACACACTCTCGGACCTGGGGGCGCGCTGGCACCTCCGCGTGACAGGCCCCGTGCCGCTGCTGTCGTATAACCTCGTGCTCTACGCCGAGTGCCATGACGGCACACCTGCGATCCTCAAGCTGAGCCCGCCCACCCCCGAGATGGCCCGTGAAGGCGAAGCCCTGAACCACTATGATGGCGACGGTATCTGCAGGCTTCTGGAACGCGACGACAGTGTGAGCGCGCTGCTTTTGGAGCGCATTCTGCCCGGCCTCTCCCTGCAAGAGGTCTGGACACCCGAGGCCGACGCCGAACACACCCGCATCGCGGCAGGCCTGATGAAACGCCTCTGGCGACCTGTACCTGAACCCCATCCCTTTCGCACACTGACGAGCTGGGCAGGGGCGCTCGAGCGCGCACCCGGCGCTGATGACCTACGGAAAAAGGCCCAAGCGCTTCTAACAGATCTCGGCCCCGACGAGAATCCGGTGCTCCTTCACGGTGATCTGCACCACAGCAATATCCTCAGCGCAGCGAGCGAACCCTACCGCGCTATCGACCCCAAGGGCGTTGTCGGCCCAAAAGGGTTCGACATCGGCATGTACCTGCTCAATCCGCTCGGCGTGACTTCGGCAGAACTCGTGTCTCTCCTGCCGGAGCGGCTCGCTATTTTCAGCGAAGTCTTGGGCATAGACCCGCGTGAACTCGCGGCCTGGGGCTTCGTGCAAGCTGTCCTGTCCTCGTGCTGGACCGCCGAGGACAGCGGCGCACACGATGAAGGCGCACTCGAGATTGCGCGGGGTCTTCAGGCGCTCATGATCTGACATCCCGCACAAGAAGGTGTACTGAATCTCATGCATAGATCTTTTCAGCACGGTCGCACCGACGAGCATACACGCTTTCGACTCTTTTCGGCGTCCGGACGCGTGTTACTTGATTGACAGAGTTCTGTATCCCTGCGTATCATAGCCTTCAGTAGTAAGTGGCAAATTCAGCGTCCTGCATATCCATACGCAGCGTAGAGCACGGCAACAACGGCTTGATGTACGTCAGAAAGCATTGGGGGAGCTTTATGGCAGTCTCGAGTGAAGAAGTCGTCGCACATTCCGATACCCATCCGTCTGAAGAGCTGAACCGTGCCATTACTGCCCGGCTCCTCTTTTTCTACGTTCTGGGCGACGTGCTCGGTTCCGGCATCTACGCGCTTGTCGGCGTCATGGCCGGGCAGGTCGGGGGCGCGTTCTGGCTGTCGTTTCTCGTCGGCGTTAGCGCGGCCATGCTGACAGGCTTTGCCTACGCCGAACTCATCACCAAGTACCCCCAGTCGGCGGGGGCAGCGCTCTACATCAACCGCGCCTTCGGCAATCGCTTTTTTACTTTTCTGGTGACGTTTGCGACAGTCGCAGCGAGCCTCGCGGCGACCGGCGCCCTGGCCCTGGCCTTCGGTGGGTATTTTCTCGAGCTTCTGCAAGGTGTGGGCGTCCCGCTGCTTCTGGCAGGCATCGTGTTCGTGCTGGTTCTCTCGTTTATCAACTTTCGCGGCATCACCGAATCGGTGCAGCTCAACATGGCCATGAGTATCACCGAACTAAGCGGTCTGGCTCTGGTGCTGGTTATCGGGCTGGTGGTTTTTTTCAGTGGTAACGCCGACCTCTCCCGGCCTTTTCAGTTCAACGACGGGGGCAACCCGTCACTCCTGGTCCTGACAGGTGCCGTTCTGGCCTTTTTTGCCATGACGGGCTTCGAAAACGCGGCCAACGTCGCAGAAGAGGTGCAGGACCCGAGTCGCGTCTATCCGCGTGCGCTCCTGGGCGGTATGACGGTGGCGGGGGTTATCTACCTGATCATCGCTTTCGTCGCCTCGATGGTCGTGCCAACCGACCGCCTGGCCGGGTCGGACGTGGCGCTCCTCGAGGTCGTTCGCACCGGGTTCCCGGCCTTTCCCGGCTGGCTTTTTGCCATCATCGCCTGTATCGCGATCGCCAACACCTGCCTGGTTTCACTCATTACCAACTCGCGCATCATGTACGGCATGGCCAAGGAGAACGTCGTCCCGCGCATCTTCGCACGCACGCACTATTCGCGCCGCACGCCCTGGGTGGCTATCGTCTTTACGACCGGTGTCGCGCTTCTGCTCATGGTCGGGGTCGGCGCTGAGGGCGTCGATACGCTTGCCAACGCCACCGTCGCCTTCTTGCTGGCTATCTTCGCGCTCGTCTGCTACGCAGCCCTGCGCCTGCGAGGCGACAAGGTGCCGCAAGCGCACTACATCGCGCCGACGGCTCTTCTGGGCATCGGTGTGGTCGCCAACACGGCCCTTCTTCTTTACGTTCTGGCTACCGACCTGATGGATCTCTTTG
>JBMDWS010000056.1:0-2391 GCA_048594695.1 Truepera sp.
AGGGACGCCTTTTCGCGTTCCACCTGAAGTCCGTCTGCGTGATAGGTGCACACGTCGCCCGCGCCGATCTCGCACACGTCATGGAGGCGTGCCAGCTCGAGGGCGCGCAGCACATCAAAGTCCGGAGGGAGCCGCTCCCGCACGCTCAGCAGCGCCACCGCCAGCTGCCAGGAGTGTTCCGCCGCGTTCTCCCGACGCCCCTCGGTCGTGTAGGACTTGCGGTAGACGGACTTGAGACGGTCTAGCTCGAGCAGCAGCGCGGACAGCTCGTTCAGGGTCAAGGCTGTTTGGTCAGGGACGTTCACACGGGCCTCTGGTACGGTCCAGCTTGAACCCCCTCACGCAGATAGAGGTAGAGCGGGAGAGCCAGCGACAGCCCAACAAAGGTCGCGGCGGGCAGGACCAGCCACCAGTGCCGGACATTGTAGGTTCGGGCATCGCCATACGACCAGAACCAGAAGATACCGATCGACAGAAGCAAATCGACCGTAAAACCCGCCGCCACCGGGTTGACGAAGAGGCTCTGAACGAACAGCGGGATGTCCACGCCCTCCACAGCGAAAAATGTACCGAAAAAGAGCCACGGGAGGAGCGCACCGATAATCGCCAAGCAGAGGTAGAGCGTTTTTCGGGTCATGGTGCAGAGTAATCTGCGCAACCCTACCCTCCAGCGTTATACGGGCTCCAGGTTCAGATGTGGATAGCCCTGCCCTCTACCGCTAGCGCCGCCTCCTTGAAGGCCTCAGCAAGGGTCGGGTGCGCGTGACTGGTTCGGGCGATGTCTTCAGAAGACGCACCGAACTCTATGGCCGTGACCGCTTCCGCAATAAGGTCGCCCGCTCTGGGTCCAAGAATGTGTACCCCGAGAATCCGGTCCGTCTTGGCGTCGGCCAAAACTTTCACCTTCCCGTCGGTATGCCCGAGCGCCCGAGCCCGCCCGTTCGCCATGAACGGAAAAGTGCCCTTCTTGTAGGCCACACTTTCATCCTTGAGCTGCTCCTCGGTCTTGCCCACCGAGGCGATCTCGGGTTCGGTATAGGCCACACCCGGAATTGCGCCGTAGTTCACGTGCGACACACCCGTCGCAATCCCCTCGACGCAGGCGACGCCCTCTTCCTCGGCCTTGTGGGCCAGCATCGCACCACCGATAACGTCCCCGATGGCGTACACGCCCGCGACCTTGGTCTTGAAGCCTTCATCCACCGGGACAAAGCCGCGCTTGTCCGTCTCGAGCCCGATCCCCTCCAAGTTCAAGCCCTCGGTATTGGGTTTACGCCCGACCGCGACCAGCACGCGGTCGGCTTCCAGCGGCTCCTGCCCCTCGATCTCGACGATGGCCTTGTCCCCCACAGCCTTGGCCGAGGTGACTTTCGCCCCAAGGCGAAACTCGAGCCCCTGTTTTTTGAAGATCTTGAGCGCATCGGCGGCGATCTCCGCGTCCATCCCCGGCAGGATGCGGTCTAAGTATTCGACGACGGTAACTTTCGCACCCAAACGTCGCCAGACCGACCCCAGCTCGAGACCGATATAGCCCGCTCCGATCACCACGAGGTGATCGGGCACTTCAGGGTAGGCCAGCGCGTCCGTCGAGGTGCCGATACGTTCCCCGTCGAGTTCGATCCCCGGCAACACGACACTTGACGATCCCGTCGCAATGATGATGCGCTCGGCCTCGAGTTCAGTGTCGCCGTCCTTGCCCGAAACCTTGAGCGTATTCGGTGTCACGAAGCTCGCAGCCCCGGTGTAGCGCGTGACCTTGTTCTTCTTGAACAGAAACACGATGCCGTCGGTGTTGCTCTTGACGACCTTCTCCTTGCGCCTGTGCATCGCCTCGAGGTTGAGCGACGCCCCGCTTATATCGATGCCGTGCGCTTTCAGGGCGCCTTGCGTCTCGAGATACTTTTCCGAAGACTCGAGGAGCGCCTTGCTCGGGATACAGCCGATGCGCAGACAGGTGCCGCCGAGTTCAGGTTCTTTTTCGATGCAGGCCACATCGAAGCCAAGCTGCGCGGCGCGAATCGCAGCCACGTAGCCGCCCGGCCCCGCCCCGATGATGATGATGTCGTGTTGGGTCATACCTGTTAGCCTAACGCACTTTATGAGGCCCGCACGTCATTGTATCGGGCACTTTTTTCACCTCTTTGGCGCTGCGCCAAGAAAAAGCCCGCTCGAGGCGGGCCAATAAGCGAGCGAGGCTGGTATCTAGACCTCGAGCAGCATCCGTGCCGGATTTTCGACGGTGTCCTTGATGCGCTTCAGGAAGGTCACAGCCTCGCGCCCGTCGACGATGCGGTGGTCGTAGGTCAGGGCGATGTACATCATCGGGCGAATCACGACCTCACCGTTCAAGGCAATGGGCCGCTCGAAGATGCCGTGCATCCCCAGCACACC
>JBMDWS010000057.1:0-18867 GCA_048594695.1 Truepera sp.
ACTTCTCAAGTAGAGGCACAGATTCAGACACGGGGCAGGTCTAACTTGTTTTTCAGAAGGGCTTTCACCCTGCTTGAAGGCTCCGCCCTTTGTTTATCCGAGTTGCCGTGATCTTGACGAGCGTAACGAAGAGGTCATCATACAGTTTGCGGATCAGTCCCCAGTCCTAGCGAAGATAGTTGTATGAGGCATTGTGCCACTGTAAAAACCAGTTTCAACCCTCAGCCCATCTCCGGATGGGCTGCAACAAGGGTGTGCTTGATATCGCCTGAAACGACAGGCGAAGTGGCTGTCTGGTCAGCTCAGGTAGTGCGTCAGTAGGGCCAGCGATCCTTCTACATCGCGCTTGGCGACCATTTCCGTGACCGTGTGCACGTAGCGTGAGGGAATCGACAGGGTCAGGCTAGCTACGCCGCCGCGTGAACGCTGCATCGCGCCCGCATCCGTACCGCCTAACGGCAGGAGTTCCAACTGGTGCGGCACGGCGTGCTTTTCAGCGAGCGCGAGAAACTCGTCCAAGAGCCAGCGGGTGCTGATGGCCGACGCGTCCATCACCTTGAGTGCCACACCGTCCCCGAGCTTGGTGACACGCTGCTCCCCCGGTGTTCCCGGAATGTCCACGGCGAGCGTCGTGTCGAGGGCGATGCCGATGTCGGGCTCAACAGCGTAAGCTGCCGTCGCCGCGCCGCGCAGCCCGACCTCTTCCTGCACGCTGAATACCGCGTAGATGTCGTGCGCGGGCTTTTTGAGCGACTTCAGGAGTTCGATCAGGATAAAGCAGTTCACCCGGTCGTCGAGCGCCTTGCCGGTCACGACCTCACCCAGATCTTCGAAGGTCTGCCGCAGTGTGACCGGATCGCCGATACGCACCCGTTCCCGCACGGCGTCACCACTCAGGCCCGTGTCGATGATGAATTCGGGCAGTTTGGGGACCTTTTCGCGTTCGTCGGGACTCGAGATGTGCACCGGCTTGACGCCCGGGTTCATGACGCCGATAAGCTTGTCGCCCGAGGTCGCGTGAACCGTGACCTGCCGGGCAAAGAGGTTGCGCGTGTCGAAGCCGCCCACCTGATGCACGCGCAAAAAGCCCGCTTCGTCGATAAACCTCACGTAGAAGCCGATCTCATCCATGTGGGCACTTAGCATCACCCGCTTGGCCTTTTTCTTTTTGGAGGCTTTGCGCGCGATGAGGTTGCCCATGGTGTCGGTCTCGAGGCTGTCCACCACGCCCGAGAGCTCAGCGCTGATCAGCTCGCGGATGGCTTCCTCGCGTCCCGGGACCCCGGTGGCTTCGGAGAGGCGTTTGAGCAGGTCGTAGTCCATAGGGTCTAAGCTTACACCGAGGCTCGAGCGGGTCCTGTCCTGAGTATTGAGGAAGGAGGTGTGTACGCTCGAGATAGGCGGGGGGAGCCTGTATGTCAAAAGATGCCGCGCACACACGCCCGTGGGAGATAGGCGAGGTCGTCTTCGGGGTGCCGCTGCTGCTCGCTGTTATCTTGCACGCTGCGCTGCCCCTTCATTTCATGCGTCCAATATTGACTCCGCTCCCAAACGTTCTGGGCTTTCTACTCTGCGCGGCGGGTATCAGCGTTATCGTCGCGACGCGGAAAGAGCTTGCCCGTTTCCATCAGCCGACCGATCCTGGGCAGCCCACCCAAGAGATCGTGACGACAGGTGTATTTCAGGTCTCGAGAAACCCCATGTACCTGGGTGCGGCCTGCTTCCTTGTCGGGGTTGTACTCGTTTTCAAGCTCGCCTGGTTACTCATCCTGCTCGTTCCGACACTTATTGCCTGTCACGCTATTCTTATTGCACCGGAAGAGCGTTATTTGCGTGCGAAGTTCGGCGTGACCTACGCACAGTACGAGGATTCGGTCCGTCGCTGGCTCGGGCGTAAGCGCAGAAGAGGGGTGTGAACCGGGCTCGAGATCGGCGCGATTGTCTGGTGTGTGCGTGACTTGGGGCGTGCCAGCGCCTTCTGGAGCGAGGCGCTCGGCTATGTGCTGCGCCGCGAGCCCGATGCTGACTTCGCCATCCTCGTTCCAAAGGACGGGAACGATGTGCAGCTCTCACTCAACGCTGCCGTGACTTCGGACAGGGCCAAACGGCATAACCTCGACCTTTTTACCGATAATCAGGCCCTCGAGGTCGAGAGGCTGCTTAAGCTGGGTGCGATTCGTGTGGACTGGCGCTACGACGAGGGAGCGGATTATGTAGTGCTGGTCGATCCCGATGGGAATACCTTTTGTGTGGTGCAGCGGTAAACCTTTTGCTCAGGCAAGGGCAAGCCCGCCGAAACTCACGCAGTTTCGGCGGGCTGAATCTTGAACGGTTGCTTAGAGTTTATCTGCGAGAAACGCGGCAGACTGCGTCACGTTGCCGAGGGGGTCTGCAGGTTTGTCGTGTTCAACGACGAACCACTCGGCCCCAGCGGCTTTGGCAGCGGGCAGGAGCGCGTTCCAGTCGAGCGTGCCCGAACCGACAGCGGCCCAGCCGTCCTCGTCGGCGTTTTCCCCTGCGGGTGCGAGGTCTTTGACGTGGACGCGCTTGACCCGACCGCTGAACTTCTCGAGCATCTCGAGCGGGTCTTTGTGCCCACGCACCACCCAGGCGAGGTCGAGCTCGAGCCCCAGGCTACTGCCTGCGCCCTCTAGGATATGTTCCAGTACCAGCTTGCCGTCGACCTCTTTCATCTCGAAGTCGTGGTTGTGATAGAGGAGTTGCATCCCTTCGGCTTCACAGGCCTTGGCGATGGTGCCAAGCCGAGCGCCGAGCGCCTGCCAGTCGGCGGCTTCCTCCGAGCGGTTTTCCGGTGCGACCCAGGGAACGATGATAGTGTCGTTGCCGACAGCCTTATGAAAGGCGATAACGCCCGGGAGGTCGGCCTCGGCGTCGCTCAAGCCGACGTGGCTCGAGGCGACCTGAAGCCCGTATGTATCCAGAAGCGCCTTGAGTTCGTCTGCCGTGACGCCTTGGGTCCCGACGGTCTCGATGCCGCTGTAGCCCGCCTTGGCAACGCCCCCTAGCACGGCGTCGAGCGGTTCGGTGAGTTCGCGGAGGCTGTACATCTGCACGGCGAGGTGAGCGACTTTATTCATCTAGAATCCCTTCGACGAGTCCCAGCGGAAAGAGAGCCGGGCGGTCGGTGCGGCTTTTGAGCGTCAAGGTTTTTTCGGCTTCGGCGGCTTCCAGCACACTCTGCATGATGTCCAGAACGTGATAGGCAAGCTCACCGGAGGCGCGGTGCGGTCTGCCCGAGGCGAGGGCGTGAGCCATGTCGGCGACCCCTAATCCCCGGCTGTTCTCGGTGTAGCCGTGCGTCAAGGGCAGCGGGCTCCAGTCGCTCGCACCGGCACGTTTGATCCGGACCGGGCCGCCAAAGGTGTTGGGGTCGGGGACAGAAAGCGTGCCTTCGCTGCCGTAGATTTCGATGCGGGGCGTGTCCGAGGCCCATACGTCGAACGAAGCCATGAGCGTTCCGGCGGCGCCCGACTCGAACGAGAGGAGCGAGCTGATGTGCGTCGGTGTACCGACCGGGATCTTGGTGCCGAAGAGCGGCTGACTGGTGATAAGGCGCTCGGGAAAGGTGGTTTTGGCGGTGCTGGCGACCTTGTGCACTGGGCCGAGCAGGTGCACGAGCGCCGTGACGTAATACACGCCGACGTCGAAAAGTGGTCCTGCCCCCGCCTGATAGAAAAAGTAGGGGTCGGGGTGCCACATCTCCATACCCCGGCCCATCATAAAGGCCGTTGCGCCCAGGGGTTCACCAATCCAGCCGTCGTCGATGACCTTACGGCTCGTTTGCAGGCCCGCACCCAAAAAGGTGTCCGGGGCGCAGCCGATACGGAGGTTCTTGCTGCGGGCAAGCTCGAGCAGGGGCTCGGCCTCCTCGCGCACTGTTCCTAGGGGCTTTTCGCTGTAGACCGATTTGCCCGCCTCGAGGATCCTGCGGCTCACTTCGACGTGCGTGCTCGGGATCGTCAGGTTGATGATGAGGTCCAGGGTTTCGTCGGCCAGCAGGTCTTCGACCGAGAGTGCTTTGGTAACGCCGAACTCGCTGGCGCGAGCTTTGGCCCGCTCTAAGTCCAGGTCGGCGAGCGCGGTGATCTGAAAGGCTTGAAAGAACTTGGCGGCATTGAGGTACTGGCTGCTGACGTTGCCAGCGCCAATCACACCAACGTTGAGAGGTTGCATGGGGTAACGCCTCCTACTGGGTTTAATGGAGCCTAGCAGATTCACCCACGAAACGACAAGGCCGAAGTTACGCCTTTATCGGGCCATTCCACGCTTCTCTAGGGGGCAACGGGCGCCCTAGATACGCTACGACCTCGGTTACCGATTCCAGACGTGCCTGGGCGACTGTTTTATCTTCTCCGTCCTTGATTGTAAGGGCCTGCGGGAGCGCCGCGAAGGCTTCTTCGTCAGTGGTGTCTTTACCGATGACCCCACGTGTGCAGTCGCCGTGCGGGGCGGCAAGCCGCAGCGCCGCGTGACCTTTGCTGTAGCCATGGGGGCGCAGCTCGAGCCGGGGCAAGATGCTGTCGTCATGTTCGCCTCAGGCGACCCAGACCCCGCCTTCGCGCAACAGGACAGGCACGAGCGCCTGGGGTCAAGCCGCCGACCGAAGGCTGCCAGGAGCCGTCCTCGATTTGCTTGAGGGGCTCGTGTGGGCTGGCATGGAACCTCCCAAATCAAAAGGCATCATGTGACGCCCCATGCTAAACCCGCAGTGTCCGCGCTTCTGAAAGCGCTCACCACTATTGGACCGACGCTCAGCGGGCCTGAGTGGTTACATACGCAGGCTTTCAGGGCGGAGAGACTCTAGCGTTCGCCTTGAGGTGCAGCTGTACTTTGCCGCCGAATGAGGTAGGGCGTGACCCAGACGTGCTGTTCACCAAGCGGCTGGCGCTCGATCTGGCGCATGAGCAGGGTCATGATCGCCTGGGTAAAAGGGCCTTTGGACAGGGCAACTGTGGTGAGGGAGGGCCTAACATGCGCGCCGAGCACGACGTCATCGAGGCCTACGATAGAAAGCGCCTCTGGAACGGCGAGACCCACGTCCTTGGCGGCCTCGAGTGCTCCGATCGCCATCATGTCGTTGGTCGCGAAAAGGCCTGTGGGTGGCCTGGCTCCCTCGAGCAGCATTCGCGTTGCGCTGTAGCCCGTTTCGATCGTGCCATTGCCAAAGGCAATCTGCGCCTCACTCAGGCCGACGCCAGCCTCGAGCAGCGCTTGCCGAAAGCCTTCCAGACGCCGCGTGTGCCAGACGGTTCGCGTCACGGCGTCGCCGCTGACGACCGCTGCAACGTGGCGGTGCCCTAGCTCCAGAAGATGTTGTCCCGCGAGGTACCCGGCCTGATGAAAGTCGATATCGACCGACGGCACGTCGGGAAGGCTACCGTAGTCTTGCCAATTGCAAAGAACGATAGGCCGACCCTGCCTGTGGACACTAAGGGCTTGGTTAGCATTCATACCGGCGATCACGATGATGCCATCGACAAAGCCGCCAAGCAAGCGGTCGAGTTGGTGCTTTGAAACGTTTGGGCCTTCGGAAGCGTTGTAAAGCAGCAGGTGATAGTCTCGTGCCTGAGCGTCGCGCTCGATCTCGAGGGCGATCTCGCCGTAAAAGGGGTTGGCAATATTCTCGACCATGAGCGCGAGGGTAAAACTCTTGCCTTCGACAAGACCCCGGGCCATGAGGTTCGGGCGGTAGCCAAGCTCTTCGATGGCTTGAAGAACCCGCTGGCGGGTGGCTTCACCTACAGCCCCCTTGTTGCGAATGACGTTGGACACGGTCGCCGCCGTGACGCCGGTTTTTTGGGCCACATCATGAAGGGTCACCATAGATATTTCACAACTATAAAGGATTTCTGCCGGACACCCGTGATATATGTCCTCCTGTACGGTTTATCTTGCTTGTCGCAAAGGAACCTTGCGACCTGGCACACCTAGATCTCGGTACTGTGCGCTGAACGGTAGGCGGCTAGCTTTTCGCTTTCGAGGACGCCTAGAGAAAGCGTTCTCTCAGTTCGGGGGTAGGGACGCGGCAACTGTCGCGTTTGCCGAACCAGCGGTAGCGGTTTCGGGCGACGAGGCGGTATACGGAATCGCGCAGTGCTCGCGGTACGATGATAAGCCCGTAGAGGAGTGGCCAGGGACCACGCAATCGCCTGGCGATACGCAGGGCTGCTGTGGATTCGGTGTAGTGCGTGTCCCCTTCGACGAGCACGAGACTTTCGAGCCTGTCTGCCGCACTCCCTATAAGGTCGTAGGCAACGTCGGACTGAAGGGGTGCAAAGGCGAAAACCCCCTTGGGGTCGCGGTCGATAATAAAAGTCACCGCACCGTTACAGAGATTACACACGCCGTCAAAGAGAATGATGTCCCCGGCACGGCCTGCTTGAGTCTTGTACATACACTTATTGTGACGTTTGGCGTCCTCGTTCCCAGTCGGGGTGACGACGTGCGCATACGACTTTCGCACATGTTTTATTGTCATTAGCTCCTCCCCGACGCTTACCCGGTAGCCCGGCTAGCCTCATGCGAGAGAACGTGTCCTGGGGCAGACCAAGCTTCATGCCCTTTCGTGAAGCTGTTTCGCCCCTCGAGGCCCTTCAGACGCGCGACGATTCTGTAGCGTGTTCTAATCTTTTCTGGTTTCGTTTCAAGTAAGATAAAGACAACAGGGGAGTAGCCGCCTGACATGATCGTTGGGTGCCCGGTGTCGTCAATACAGTGACCTAAATTCAAGACCCGTCACTCGGTACCGTGCAGCAAAGGCAAGACCTGAAGAGGAGCTTTATGCGCCACTTCGGGTTCTTTTTGTATCATCTCGCCGCCCCCTGTAGACCGGATTCAGCGCTACAGCTCGAGACTCCTTGCGTGCGTCGCCACCCCGAGGCGCATACGCAGAAGGGCGGGGGCGACGTGTAACGCCTGCCTCGAATCCGCCTATCCAACCACGTTACGCATCACCTGAAAGGACATTTTTATGGGTTTGGTTTTGTTCATCGTCACGCTCGCCGCTACGCTCGGCATTCAGTTCTGGCTCCGAAGGACCTATGGTCGCTGGAGCAAGGTGGCTAATACCTCCGGTTTGACGGGGGCACAAACGGCTCGAGCCATTCTCGACGCCAACGGGCTGCAAAACGTTCCTGTCGAGGCCGTGCCTGGGCAGCTCAGCGATCACTACGACCCCCGCGCCCGGGTCGTGCGCCTTTCGCAGGACAACTACGCTCGGGCCAGCGTCGCGGGCTCTGCCGTTGCCGCCCACGAAGTCGGTCACGCCATCCAGCACGCCAAGGCCTACGCGCCGCTGCAGTGGCGTTCGGCGCTGGTGCCTGTCGCCAGCATCGGGAGCAATTTCGGTCCGATCCTTGTCGTGGTCGGGGCCATGCTTGGCGCTGCCGGCCTCTTTCAGATCGGCATCGTTCTGTTCGCTGCCGCCGTCGTCTTTCAGCTTGTCACCTTGCCTGTCGAGTTCGACGCCAGCCGCCGCGCACTCGTGCAGATGGAAGCTCTCGGAATCGCCACGACCGGTGATATCGGCGGCTCGCGCAGTGTTCTGAACGCGGCTGCCATGACCTACGTCGCGGCGGCGGCCTCGTCGGTGGCTTATCTGCTCTACTACCTGAGCATGTTTATGGGTGGGGGCGACGAGTAAGCGCCGTTTGAGTAGACGCACTACACCGAAGGGGGCAGGCTCACGCAGCCTGCCCCCTTTTTTTGCGATTGACTTCTGCGCCTATAGCCCTGCGGCTTTAAAGGCGCTGCTGACGATCTCCTGCGCCTCGGCCTGAATGTCCTTGAGGTGCGTTTCACCCTTGAATGATTCAGCGTAGATCTTGTAGATCTCCTCAGTCCCCGAAGGCCGCGCCGCGAACCAGCCCGCGTCCGTGACGACCTTGAGGCCGCCGATCGATGCGCCGTTGGCCGGAGCTTGTGTCAGTTTGGCAGTGATGGTGTCGCCCGCTAACGTGTCGGCGGTGACCTGCTCGGGGGAGAGGTTGGCGAGGGCTTTTTTCTGAGCCGCGTTGGCCGGGGCGTCCATGCGGGCGTAGACGGGCGCGCCAAATTCGTCCTCGAGACCCCGGTAGAGTTCGCCCGGATCGCGCCCGGTCTTGGCGAGAATTTCCGCCGCCAGCAGATCCATGATGACGCCGTCCTTGTCGGTAGTCCAGACGGTGCCGTCGGTACGCAAAAACGACGCGCCCGCCGACTCCTCGCCGCCAAAGCCATACGAGCCGTCGACGAGTCCGTTCACGAACCACTTGAAGCCGACCGGAACCTCCTCGAGCGGCCGCCCGAGCCGAGCTGCGACCCTGTCGATCATCGAGCTCGAGACGAGCGTTTTGCCGACGGCAGCGTCTTTGCGCCAGCCCGGGCGATTCTGAAAGAGGTAGTCGATCGCCACGGCGAGGTAGTGGTTGGGGTTCAGGAGGCCGCTGCTGCGTGTGACGATCCCGTGCCGGTCAGCGTCCGGGTCGTTGCCGAAGGCGAGGTCGAAGCTGTCCTTGAGGCCGATTAGGCTCGCCATCGCTGCTGGGGAGGAGCAGTCCATGCGGATCTTGCCGTCTTTGTCCACGGTCATAAACGAAAACGCCGGGTCGACGCGGCGGTTGACCACCTCTAGACTTAAGCCGTAGCGCTCGCGGATGGGGTCCCAGAGGGGCAGGCTCGAGCCGCCCAGCGGGTCGGCCCCGAGTTTGAGTCCCGCCCCGGCGATGGCGTCCATGTCCACGACGTTGCCGAGGTCTTCGACATACGGGGTCAGAAAGTCCTGCTCGTGGGTCGTGTCGGCGGCGAGGGCGCGCTTCCAGGGGACGCGCTTGACTTCTTTGAGGCCACCCTGCAGGAGTTCGTTCGCCCGCGCCTCGACCGCCTTGGTCACGTCGGTGTCGGCGGGGCCACCATTGGGCGGGTTGTACTTGAAGCCGCCGTCCTCGGGCGGATTGTGCGACGGCGTGATGACCACCCCGTCGGCGAGGCCATGCTGGCGGCCCCGGTTGTAGCTCAGGATGGCGTGGGACACGACGGGCGTGGGCGTGTACTCGAGCCCCTGCTGCAAAACGACCGTGACCCCATTGGCCGCGAACACTTCGGTCGCGCTGATCATCGCTGCTTCGGACAGTGCGTGCGTATCCACGCCGACAAAGAGTGGCCCGTCGATGCCGTGCGCGGCGCGGTATTCGCACAGCGCCTGGGCAACCGCCAGAATATGCGCTTCGTTGAACGAGCCCGCCGTCGCCGTGCCCCGGTGCCCCGAGGTGCCAAAGGCCACGCGCTCCGCAGGATTTTCCGGGTCGGGCGTAAGGGTGTAGTAGGCCGCCATGAGGCGCGGCACGTTGATCAGCAGGTCCAGGGGCGCGGGTTTGCCAGCGAGTTGCGACATCCAATCCTCCAAAAGAATACCGTTGTGTTTTGGATATACCATAGTGCGACCCTGCAAGGAATCGGGAGAACGCCACCGTCCCCTTATCTTTCATCGGGACAGGACGTTTCCTAACGCGTTTGGGCTATGGTGGGCTCAGGAGGAAAGACGTGAATCCAACAAAAACGCTTCTGAAGTCGAGTGCGCTTCTCGGCCTGCTCTCGGTTCCTCTGGCGACGGCTCAGGACGTCGAACTGCGCCTGATGGAAACGACCGACATTCATACCAATATCGTGCCGTACGACTACTATCAGGACACCTCCACGGACGCCTTTGGTCTTGCCAAGACCGCGACGCTCATTAAGGAGGCTCGAGCCGAGGCTACCAATAGCCTGCTTTTCGATAACGGCGACCTTATTCAGGGCAGCCCGCTCGGCGATTATAAGGCCAAAATCGACGTGCTCGAACAGGGCGAAGTCCACCCCGTCTATCAGGCCATGAATCTGCTCGGTTACGACGCGGGCAATATCGGCAACCACGAGTTCAATTTCGGTCTGGAGTATCTCGAAACGGCGCTAGGGGGTGCAGATTTCCCTTATATCAACGCGAACGTCTATAGGGCCGACGGCAAGACGAACTATTTCAAGCCGTACGTAATTCTGGAGCGCGACGTAACTGACACGGCGGGAGGGACGCACACAATCAAGGTCGGCGTGATCGGGTTCGTGCCGCCGCAGATCATGACCTGGGACAAGTCGAACCTCGCGGGCAAGGTCACCGCCAAGGACATCCTCGAGACCGCCGAACGGTTCGTTCCCGAGATGCGCGAGGCGGGCGCGGATATCGTCGTGGCGATTGCCCACTCGGGTTTCGAGGCGGGCGAGCGGCGGGGGATGGACGAGAACGCCGTGTCGTACCTGAGCCGGGTCGAGGGCATCGACGCGATCATGTTCGGTCACGCGCACAGCGTGTTTCCGTCGGAGAGCTTCGCTGACTATCCGGGTGCGAATATCGACGCGGGCACCATCAACGGTGTGCCCGCCGTCATGCCGGGATTCTGGGGCGACCATCTCGGGGTCATCGACTTGACCCTGACGCTGACGGGCGACACCTGGACGGTTGCTGGGGGTAAGAGCGAAGCCCGGCCCATCTACGACGCTGAAACCGAAACGGCGCTCGTCGAGGCCGATCCGGAGATCATTGCGGCGGTCGAGGAGGCTCACGAAGGGACGCTCGAGTACGTTCGCAGTGAAGTCGCCGAGACCGAAGCGCCCATCACGTCCTACTTCGCGCAAGTTCTGGATGACCCCTCGGTCCAGATCGTCAATCAGGCGCAGACCTGGTACACCGAGCGGGCGGTGCAGGGCACCGAATACGAAGGCCTGCCGATTCTCTCCGCTGCGGCCCCATTTAAGGCGGGTGGGCGCGGCGGCCCGGACTATTACACCGACATCCCCGCTGGAACCCTGGCGATCAAGAATGTCGCCGATCTCTATGTCTACCCGAACACACTCAAGGTCGTAAAGCTCACTGGCGCACAGGTTCGGGAGTGGCTCGAGCGCTCGGCGGGACAGTTCAACCAGGTTACCGAAAGGGGCGAGCCACTCCTCAACCCTGAGTTCCCGTCCTACAACTACGACGTTATAGACGGCGTAACCTACGAAATCGACCTTTCGCAGCCGGCGCGCTACACGCTCGAGAGCGAGCTTGCCGATGAGAGCGCCCACCGCATCGTGGACCTGCAGTATGAGGGCAAACCCATCGGCGACGCGCAAGAATTCCTGGTGGCGACCAACAACTACCGGGCCTCGGGCGGTGGGGCTTTCCCCAATCTCGACGGCTCCACCATCGTCATCGATTCGCCCGACGAGAACCGGCAGATTCTCATCGACTACCTGAGCGAAACGGGCACCGTGAATCCTAGCGCGGACGGCAACTGGACCTTTACCGATCTGCCCGGCGAGGTGACGGCGACGTTCGAGAGTTCGCCCGAGGCTCAGGATGTGGTCCCGGAGGGTGCGCCTATCGTCTTCGAGGGTCCAGCCGAGGACGGGTTCGGCATGTATCAGGTGACGTTTTAGAGAGAGTCTCGGTCTAGAGGTTTTTGTAGCAGGGCGCAGCTCGGTCGGGGTTGCGCCCTTTTTTTGTTCGCAGTTTGAACACACCTTCTGGTCGTGGCATAGTTCGTGTATGGACCTGAACGTTCTGGACGTGGGGCATGAAAAAGTCGTGGACGTGCTCGCTGAAGGTCAAGTCGTGTCTTCACCTCGGGACGCGCTCGATCTGCTGGCAACAGCGTCTTACGTTCATGGCGCTAGCTGTGTGCTGCTCGAGCAAAAGCATCTGCCCGCCGAGTTTTTCGATCTCAAGACAGGGCTGGCGGGTGAAATTCTGCAAAAGTACACGACCTACGGTATGAAACTCGTCATCGTAGGCGATTTTGCCGATGTGCCGAGCAAGAGTCTGCGCGCGTTTATTCTCGAGAGCAACCGGGGGAAGCAGGTAGCCTTTATGCCAGACCGGGAGGCGGCATGGGCGCACATCGCTGCCTGGTAAACGCTTGTCAGCGGGTATGGCTGCGGTCCCGAGCGAGTCTTTAGCGCCGGTTGTCCTGGGTGCAAGCAGTATCGAGCGTAGCGCCGATACCGACTCGAGATTCGGGCCGTGGTGGATACGTGGCGCGGGCGTGGCGGGTATGTGGTGCCACCTTGGGCAGACTCCTCTTTAGCGGCGCTGCGGTGCCGCAGAGAGGACAGCCCCATGTTCAACCAAGACGGCACCCGAAATTGCGAGACCCTGATCGAACTTTCCTACATGCCCCCGGCCCGGCGCACCTACCTTCTCGATTACTACAGCCGCGCCCTGCCCGCTGTTTTTCGTCGGCACCGGCTGAATCTGCCCTTTTCCGACCGTACCTACCGGGTGGTTTTCAGCCTGAGCGAAGCTGAACAGCAGGCGTGGCGTACCCTGTTCGGACTCGAGGGCGACCAGCGCGAACGGGTACCGTTGACCTACGCCAGCAGCGCCGCGACCCCGGCCTTCATGCACCTGCTGTCCAGCCTCGGGATCAACTTCAAGTATCTGCGGCACGTGGCGAGCGAGATCGACTTTCTCTCGACCGAAGCCGTGTTTACGGCGGGGGCCAGCTATACCTACATGGCCTCCCTGAGAGACGTTGTGGCTGTGGGTCGCGGGCGGGTCGTGCTCGAGCTGGGCTCGAGCGTTTTCGGCCCCGAGGACAGGCTCCGCTCGGTTCACACGGACTACTTTATGGTCTCAGGATTTCGGGAGGCGCAACTAGAGGCCTTGGGGGCGAGCGCGAACCTGCATAAGGTCGCCCGCTTCGAGCAGATCAGCGCCTACACCCGGCAACTTGGGGGTACGCCGCACATCGTGACGATTCCAAGGGCAATGGGCGTGCGGTATGGGCAGCTCTCCGGCGACATGAATATTGTCCACACCACCGGTCTCGCGGCGCGGCTCATGGGGTTCCCGCGACCGTTTATCCAGGGGTTATGCACGGTCAACCTGCTGCTGAGCCGTCTGTTGCCGCAACCCGGTACCGTCACCCGGAGATTCTCCTGCACCTTTACCCGGCCTGTGTTCGTCGCGGAGGCGCTGGCGCTCCACTATGACGGGGAGCGGTATGAACTCCTTAATGAGGCAGGAAAAGTCGTGGCTTATGGGGCGTGTTATCAGGCACAAAAAGCTGCTGACGGGGACGTGCGGGAGAGGAATTGAGGCGATGAGGCGCGTCCGTGTACCTGAACCTTATCGAAGCCAGTAACCGTGACATGCTCGTTACCCTACCCGCTCTATACTCGAGCATGACCCAAGATGACAGCACCCTAACCCCCGAGCAGCTCTACGTCATGCGTCAGGAGGGCACGGAACGCCCCGGCTCGAGCCCGCTCAACTTCGAAAAGCGCGACGGAACCTACCGCTGCGCTGCCTGCAACGCGCCGCTCTTTACGTCGGACACCAAGTATGAATCGGGTTCGGGCTGGCCCTCGTTTTTCCGGCCTATCGAGGGGGCGCTCGAGACCAAGACCGACTTTAAAATCATCATGCCGCGTACCGAATATCACTGTGCCAAGTGTGGCGCGCATCAGGGGCATGTGTTCGACGATGGGCCGCAGCCGACGGGCCTGCGCTACTGCAACAACGGCGTGGCGCTGACGTTCGTTCCAGACGACGAAGCCTAAACCCGATACGACGTGTCTGATAGCGTGAGCCTATGACTGATACATCTGCGCCGTTGCCCAAAGCCGAACCCCAGGACACGCTCTCTGTCACGCAGCATAGCCTCGAGATAGGCGGCGAGGTGCTGCGCTACACCGTCACGACGGGCAAGCTCGTCCTGCGCGAGGAGACCGCCAAGGACGGTGTCGCTGAGGGAGAAAAGCCGCGTGCGACGATCTTTTTCGTGGCCTATGCTTTAGGCGATGCCGAGCCCCAGATGCGCCCCGTGACCTTCTCCTTTAACGGGGGGCCGGGCTCGTCGTCCGTGTGGCTGCACCTGGGGCTGCTGGGACCAAAACGCGTCCTGTTCGAGGATGAGGGCCACCCCACGCCGCCCCCTTACAGGCTCGGCGACAACGAGTACACGCTCCTGAAAGAGAGCGATCTGGTCTTTATCGACCCGGTTTCGACGGGCTACAGCCGCGTGCTGAGCGGGGAAAAGCCGGGCGATTTCCACGACTATCAAAAGGACATCGCCTCGGTTGGCGACTTTATCCGGCTCTACACCACGCGTTACGGGCGCTGGCTGAGCCCCAAGTTCCTGATTGGCGAGTCCTACGGGACCACGCGAGCGGCGGGGCTGTCGGGCTACTTGCAGGAGCGGCATGGCCTCAATCTGAACGGCATCATGCTGGTGTCGTCGGTCCTCGATTTCGGCACGCTCCTGCCTGCGCCGGGCAACGATCTGCCGCACCTGCTGATTCTGCCGAGCTTTACCGCGACGGCCTGGTATCACGGGCGGCTCCCCGAAGACCTGCAAGAGAAGCCGCTCGCCGAGGTGTTAGGGGAAGTCGAGGCGTTTGTCCTGGGAGACTACAGCACGGCGCTCTTTGCCGGGGACCGGTTGCCGCCTGAAACGAAGTCGGCAGTTCGGGCGCAGCTGTCGCGCTTTACCGGGCTGACTGAGACGTACCTCGAGCAGACCGACCTGCGCGTGGATATCTTCCGCTTTACCAAGGCGCTGCTGCGCGACGAGGGGCGCACCGTGGGCCGCCTCGACAGCCGCTTTACCGGGCGCGACCGTGACGCAGCTGGGGAGACTTTTTCCTACGACCCGGCCTACGCGGTGATTCAGGGGCCTTACACCGCCGCGTTCAACGACTACGTGCGCCGCGACCTCGGTTTCGAGAGCGACCTGAGTTACGAGATCATCGCCCGCCTCGAGCCCAGCTGGAGTTACAAGGCCTTTGAGAACCGCTACACCGAAACGGGCGAAACGCTGCGCGGCGCCATGACCCAGAACCCGTACTTGCGGGTGCATGTGGCGAGCGGCTACTTCGATCTGGCAACGCCCTACTTCGCTACCGAATACACGCTCGCGCACCTCGGCCTGACGCCGGAGCAGCGTGAACGCCTGAGCGTGAGCTATTACCCCTCGGGGCACATGATGTACGTGCAGTTGGCGTCGCTCGAAAAGCTCGCTGCCGAACTCGCGGCCTTCGTGACGGCCTAGGGTCCACACCCGGTCCGTTCTCTGGTACGCGACTCGAAACCAAAAAGCCTACAGGCTTTGAGACTGTAGGCTTTTTTGCTGTGTTTACGCAGTCTAAAGGAGAACCTTTGCACCCGGTTCGATCTTCTCGGGCAGGTCCACGTGTGTGAGGTCTTCAGCGGAGAGCGCGGTCAGCGGACTGATCTCGATCACCGCGTCGACCTCGCCGTCTGCGTTACGTGGAATCTCGACGCCGTGCGCCTCGAGCCACCGCGCCGCACGTTCGGTCTGCAGGCGCTTGCTGCTCTCCGGCGAGTCGGTGCCGTCCGCGTTTTTGATGGGCGCAAACTCTTCAACACGGTCGGTTTCCAAAATGATGCTGTTACGAGCAAGCGGCAGGGCGTCGAAGATAAAGCGCTCGAGCTTGATCGCGTTGGGAACGCTTGGCTTGATGTATTCGCCCGTCGCTGTGTCGACATGCGGGACTTTCTTTTCTGCCCGGTGCAGTGGCAGGGCCAGCCGGTCGCCCCGCCCCCGGGCCAGCTTGAGGGCGAAAGAGAGCGAGATCAGGTGAATGGCGATCGAGCCCGCTTCGAACTGCAGGCTACCGTCCGCCTTGGTCGCGGTGGCCAGCTCGTCGGGCATGTCCGAGTATTCGATCACCGAGAGCTTGCCGTTGGCAACGCAAAAAACCCCGACCTTCTCCTTGGGGCTCGCCTTGCGAAGCATCTTCGAGGATATCTCCGACCCTTCACCGACGTGAAGTCCGATAAAAAGCGGATCGACGGTATGGACGTTGGGGTTATCCACCTGAAAGTACGAGATCTGCGTGACACCCCGGCGCTCCATATCGGCGAGTGCACCGCTGGCCTCGAGTGCCGCCAAAGAGCCGCCGTGACCGTCCGGGTTGAGGGCTAGTGCGTGCTTTTCGCTTAGCAGGAGGTGTCCGTCGAAGCTGATACTCGGCAACATCCCCTGCGGGAAGAGCATGACGTTTTCGCGCTTCAAACCGAAATAGTCGTGTGCGTCGAAGAAATCCTGAGTGACGCCGTGATTGGTCTGGCTGGTCATGATGTACCAGGGGACCGTGGTGTTATAGAGTTCACCGGTTTTTTGTAGCTGCTCGGCGAAAAGCTGGAAGAGCGGTTTGTTGGAGAGCGGCGTGGCGGGATAGGTGCCCTTGGGGTCGTCCCAGCCTAGGCGCGTGCCTTGGCCGCCCGCGACGGTAAAGGCGGCGATCTGCCCCTGCCGGATAAGCGATTTGCCCAGCTCACGGGCTTTGACGTAGTGCCCGGGTTCCGCTTCGGAGACGGAAAAGTAGGGAGGCGGCTCGAGCGACTCAGGCAGGCTCAGGTCGGGCTTGCTTCTGAAGTGGCTCGAGATGAGCTCGCTTAAGTAGACGAGGTTGAGCGACTCCAACTGCCGGATGAGCGCTTCTTGTTGGGTTGGAGTCAGGTCTTCGTAAAAGGTAAGCAGGTGTTCTTGCCCGTGCTGCTCGAGGCGCTGCTGCAAGCGTTTCAAGTCGGACGTCTCCGCGAGTTTTGGCACGTTGGTTCCTTTTTTCCTCAAAGGCTCACCCCGTTCAGGCGAGATGTAATGGACCCAGTGTAACGTAGCCCTCGCGCTTCTACATGTACGGTTAGCCTAATTCTTTCGACCTGCTGTCCTGGTGCGTTTCGGACCATTTGGCGAGTGGACATCGCTCCAGCATAAGGTCGTGTCGAAGCCAGAAACCCCCGCCAGGCAGCGCTATAGTAAAACAATATGAGCGTTCCAAGCGCATTTTCCAGCGATTTTGGTGTCCAGGACCCGTCTTTGCTGCCGATAGCCGATAAAGTTCTGCAGGGTCGGCGTCTCGACTTCGACGAAGGGATGAGGCTTTTTTACACACCGGACCTGCCTACTGTTGCACGCCTCGCCGACGCGGTGCGCGCCCGCCTGACCGGAGACAAGGTCTACTTTGTCCACTCCCTCAGGCTGTCGCAAACCAACATTTGTTACGTCGGCTGCACCTTTTGTGGATTTCAGCGCAAGTTCGGCGAGGAGGGCGTCTGGGACATGGACCTAGGCGACGTCTGGAACTACGTCGCGGCGCACCATCACCCGGACCTCACCGAAATCCATATCTCGTCGGGTCACCATCCCAAGCGGGACTTTCAGTACTATCTCGACCTTGTGCGCGGCCTGAGTGAGCGTGGCTATCAGGTCAAGGCCTGGACCGCTGCCGAGATCCACCACTTCACCAAGATCACCCGGCCCCGGATGAGTTACCGCGAGGTCTTGACAGAACTCAAGGATGCGGGGCTCGTCGCGCTTCCGGGGGGCGGCGCGGAGATCTTCGCCGAGCATGTGAGAAAACGCATCGCCCGGGCCAAGGTCACGGCAGAAGGCTGGCTCGAGGTTCACCGCACGGCGCACGAGCTGGGCCTGCAGACCAACGCCACCATGCTCTACGGGCACGTCGAGACCTTGGAAGACCGGCTCGACCACATGCTCCGGCTGCGCGCTTTGCAAGACGAGACGGGCGGGTTCGCTTCGTTTATCCCCCTGGCTTTTCAGCCCGATAACAACGACCTCGCCCGGGAACTCGGCAAGAGCGAATTCACGACCGGCCTCGATGACCTCAGAAATCTGGCGGTATCCCGCATCATGCTCGACAATGTGCCGCACATCAAGGGCTACTGGATCATGATTACGCCTGAGCTGACACAAATCACGCTCTCGGCAGGCGTTTCGGACGTCGACGGGACCATCAAGGACGAGCGCATCGCGCACGCCTCGGGTGCCGCGACGGCAAAGGGGATGAGTGAGGCGGCGCTGGTCGGGTTCATTCGGGACGCGGGCCGCATTCCGGTACGCCGCGACGCGCTCTACAACGAGCTGAAGGTGTTTGACCATGTCCCGGTCGGCGCTATCTGAGGGCCGGAAGGGCGCGGAGGCGCGCACGCATCGTCTCGGTATCGTCTCCTACACCAACGTCGCACCGCTTCACTACCGGCTCGAGCCCTGGCAAAACACGCTCTTCGTGCGAGGTGTGCCGACTGAACTCAATCGGCAGCTTCTGGCGGGCGAGATCGACCTGACCCTCGTCTCGTCGGTCGAATTTTTGCGCCACCGCGACCGTCTCCGTGCCCTGCCGGACTTTTCCATCGCCACTCTCGGGCCGGTCTACAGCGTGATGCTCTTTCACTGGCAGCCCTGGGACGAGCTGAGCGGCAAACGGATCGCACTGACCACGGACTCGGCCACGAGCATCGAACTGCTTAAAGTTCTCCTGCGCGAAACGGGGATTGACGCTTCGTTCGTGCCGATGAAGCCCGACTTGGGGGCGATGCTGAGCCACGCTGACGCTGCGCTGCTGATCGGCGACGCTGCGCTGCGTGAGGCTGTCGCGGGGCGTGAGGTCGATGGACGCAAACCCCACATCACCGACCTCGGCGAAGCTTGGTACGACCTCACCCGCTTGCCCTTTACCTTCGCGGTCTGGGCTTCGCTACGCGACAGAGCACCTTCTGAAACCCTTGTCGCTAAACTGCGGGCCGCTCGCGAGAACGGTCTAGGCCACCTCGCCGACGTGTCACGACCAGAAGCCGAGAAGCTGGGTGTTTCGGAGAGTGTGGTGCAGCGCTACTTGGGGAACTTTCGTTATTACCTCGAGCCGCCCGACCGCGACGGCCTGCTGACCTTTGCCGAGAAAGCGGTGCCGGGCTTTCGGGCTGATGAACTGACCTTCTGGGATATGTAGGCTGTTCGCCGCGCACATGGACCATGATCTCTCGACCATGACTTACCTCAAACGATGACCGACGTTAGCCTCCACGAC
>JBMDWS010000058.1:0-2824 GCA_048594695.1 Truepera sp.
GCAAAGGAGAGCTGGCGTATCTGCGCGTTAGCCGCCATAAAGGTGCGGGCGGCGCGCATCTTCTCGAAAAGGTCCTGCGGAATCGGCTCGCCCGTATCGACGTGCCGGGCAAAGCGGTCGAGCGCCTCGCGCTCCCAGCACCAGTTCTCCATGATCTGACTCGGCAGCTCGACAAAATCCCAGGCAACGCTGGTGCCGCTGCGTCCCTTAACCTCGACGTTGCTGAGGCAATGGTGAAGCAGGTGTCCAAACTCGTGAAAGGTGGTGATGACCTCATCGTGCGTCAGGAGGGCGGGCTTGTCGCCCTGCGGCGGCGTGAAGTTACAGGTGATCAGGCCGATATGCGGCTCGAAGCCGTGCGCTGTCGGGCCGCCGGTAATGAGCGAATTCATCCAGGCCCCGCCGCGTTTATCCTCGCGGGGGAACCAGTCGGCGTAGAACGAGCCCACGTGAACGCCCGCTTCGTCGTGAATGTCGTAATACTCGACGTCCTCATGCCAGACCTGCGGATTCTCGTGGCGCGTCACGGACACGCCAAACAGGCTCTCGGTGATCTCGAACATGCCTCGGACAACACTATCGAGCGGGAAGTAGGGGCGCAGCGCCTCCTCGTCGAAGTCGAAGTTCTCGAGCCGCAGCTTTTCAGCGACGAAGGCCACGTCCCAGGGGGCCAGCTCCGGGTAACCCCGGCTCTTGGCGAAGGCCTCCAGCGTCGCAACTTCCTCTTGCCAGTAGGAGCGGGTGCGCTCGGTCAGGCCGCGTACGAAGCCGAGCGCCTTCTCCCCGGCCCCGACCATGCGCGGCTCGAGGACGTAGTCGGCGAAGGTCGCGTAGCCGAGCAGGCTCGCGAGTTCACGGCGCAGCGCGAGTTCCTCGACGATGATCTCGCGGTTGTCGAACTCGCCGTCTCCAGCACGGCTGGTAAATGCGCGGTACATCGTTTCACGACCCTCACGGTTTTCGGCGTAGGTCATGAAGGGTCCGTAGGAAGGCGCTTGCAGCGTAAAGCGCCAGCCCGACAGCCCCTTAGCCTCGGCACTCGCCCGGGCCTGAGTACGAGCCGACTCGGGCAACCCGGCGAGGTCAGCTTCGTCGGTGATGAGCAGCTCGAACGCGTTGGTCGCGTCGAGGGTGTTTTCGGAAAACTTGGTCCCGAGCCGTGAGCCCTCGATATTGATCTCCTCGAGCCGGGCTTTTTCCGCCTCGGGCAAGTCGGCCCCGGAGCGCACGAACTCTTCGATGGTTTTCTCGAGGTGCCGTTTGCGAACGCCCGTCAGCGCCTGCGCTTCAGGCGTCGCAGCGACCTCCTTGATGAGCTGCCAGAGCGCCGGGTTGTGACTGAGGCGCGTCATGAAGGTCGCGTAGCGTGGCAGCACCGCGTTGTAGGCGTCGCGCAGTTCAGGCGAATCCTTGACGCTCTTGAGATGCCCCACGAACCCCATGGGCCGCTCGAGGCGCTCGACGATTTCATCGAGTGCCAGGAGGGTATCGAAACTGCGCTCGGGCGTTTGTAGCAGCGCCTCTACCTCGGCTTCGGCCCGTTTTAGCGCCTCGTCGATGGCAGGCTCGACCTCGGTGGGGGTCATTTCGGCAAACGGTATAAGCGTGTCGCGTGAAAGAAAATGGTTCATCAACACTCCTTTGAACACCCCATCATGTCGCGCATGGGGGTCTCGGGGCGCGTACCAGACGACGTTGAGTACACAACAGACTCTAAGGGACAGGCGCAAAACGAACGCACGCCGCGTACGCGGCGTGCGTGGCTGGTAGGGCTTCTTACAGCCTCGACTCGGACTGCCCAGCGACCGGGCGCTCGGGCTCGGCGGAGATGAGGTTGAACTGCAAGGAGACGAAGTTGCTGCGACCAACCGGAGCAGCGAGAACCTCGAGCAACTCCGCGCCCTGCGCGTAGGTGCGCAGTTGCCTACCTATATTCCCCGGCAGGAGCGCGCCCGGACCCGCCGCCCCATCCTCTCCCTCGTTCAAGTTGGGGTGGGAGGCCCAACCTTCAGAGAGCAGCTTCTTTTCGACAGCACCTAGTACCGGCTGAATCCCCCGAAGGGACACGAGCCTGTAGGTCGCATGGGTCGCGTCGCCTTGCGACGTGACGATATTGAGTGCCGCCAACGTTCCCAGATTCAGGCGTTCCACCAGCGTCTGCGTGGGTGCTGAACCCTGGCCCCACGCGCCGCCCAACGTCAGCAGCGTCACCATTAGTAGTGTGATTCGCATCGAATCCTCCGTATCTCTGGCCTTCTCATAGGTTGTAGCCTACGCCCGGCCTTTGAGACAGCAGTGCAGACTGCGTAAAGGATCCGTTCATGGAGCGCGAGCAGGTCTAGTACTCGAGCACGCTCCCCCAGCCCGTTACGGTGACCGTCCGTCCTACCGCGATGAGGGCATCGTCGGCAGCGGGGGCAAGAGCAATGGGCGTCTGCGTGGTCGGCGAGGCGAGGTGCATGAGGGCGATATCACCGTCGGATGAGCCTGCGCCCAGTGGACCCGTGTGATAGGTCTCGTTGACCACGATATTGTCGACGGTGAGTACCGTTCCACTATCATCCGTAACGTTGGTCGTCCCGACGAGCACTCGGAAGCTTTGGGGAGAGGCCACGTATTCTCCCTGCGTGTCCTCGTAGACGACGCAGTGTGCCGCCGTAAGAATCCACTGGGGTGCGATCACGCTACCGCCGCAGCTATGAAAGGTCGAGCCATCTTCCAAAACAACCTGTACCGACACCTGCCACGGATACTGCGTAATATCCGCTCCGGTCCCACCAACAATCTGCGGCGTCAGGGCGGTCCTTGCGTCTTTTGTTCTCGT
>JBMDWS010000059.1:0-18704 GCA_048594695.1 Truepera sp.
GCCCGTGTTCACGGCGACGTCGGTTTACCCCCCTCGACGATCCAGTATCACTTCGACGGTGTGGCGGGTCAGGCGTTTGGTGTATTCAATATCAGCGGAGTACAGCTGACGCTTGAGGGCGAGGCGCAGGACTACGTGGGCAAAGGGATGGCGGGTGGCGAGATCGTCGTGCGGCCCGCCGCCGACGTCGCCTTCACGCCAGCCGATAACACCATCATCGGGAACACCGTGCTCTACGGTGCAACCGGAGGCAGCCTCTACGCGGCGGGCCGAGCCGGCGAGCGCCTCGCAGTACGAAACTCCGGCGCGCGCATCGTGGTCGAGGGCTGCGGCGATCACGGTTGCGAGTACATGACGGGCGGCGTTGCCGTCGTGCTCGGACGGACTGGGCGCAACTTCGGAGCCGGGATGTCCGGGGGAGTTGCTTACGTTCTTGACGAGGACGGGCTTTTCGAGAGCCGTTTGAATGACGGAATGGTCGGCCTCGAGCGTCTCGCCGCTGGCGTCGATGTCGAGCTTGTCAAGGCGCTCGTGGCGCGCCACGCGGCGCTGACCGGAAGCGACAAGGCGCAAGATCTCCTGAAGCGCTGGGACAAGGTCCAGGGACAGTTCTGGAAAGTCGTCCCCAAGGGACAGTCGGACGCGCCGGATATGGGCCGGGGGCTGCTCGAGTCGGTCTTGCAGGACGTGCGGCAGCAGATTCCCGCCTGATATAAGCAGATCGGTAAATCCCTGTACCTTCGGGGTGCAGGGATTTATGTTTGGGTGCCGATGCTGCCTTTTAGATCAGGGTTTCGCGTATTTTCTTGACGAGTTCGCGGGGGTTGAAGGGCTTTTCGATAAATGCCTGGGCGCCTAGGGCTTCGCCGCGCTTCATCTGCTCCTGTTGCTTCAGGGCCGAGAGGATAAACACCGGCACGTCGGAGCGCTGACGGATCAGCTCGAGCAGCTCGAAGCCTGTGCCCCCCGGCAGGTTGACGTCGAGCAGGACGAGGCTCACCTCTTTGGCCCGGAGCCGGATAAGCGCCTTGGCCTGTGAGAAATTTTCGGCGATTTCGACGCTGAAGCCCTGTCGGTGGAGGATGTCTCCAATGAGGCCCCGTAAGGCTGCACTGTCCTCGATGACCATGACGGTGTGCGGCGACTTGGATACCACCGCACCGCGTTCACCGAGCAGGGTGTCGACGGCGGCTGCGAGGGCCTGTCCAGTAAAGGGGCGCGCGATGACGCTGTCGGCGTCGGGTTGGGCCACGGTAGAGCCGTCACTCAGCAGGATCGGCACCGTCTTTAGCCTGGGAACGCGGCGCAGCCGTGCTGCAAGCGCCTGCGCGCTCATGTCTGGCAGCTTGCCGAGGACAATGAGGTGTGGCGTCGCCTGTTGCAAGTCCTCGAGCGTTTGGGCCGCGTCCTGCACGCACACCACGCTGTAGCCCCGGTCGCTTAGAGCAAGCTCGATAAGCTCGAGCAGGCGCCGATCCTTCTCCGCAACAAAAACGCTGCGTGCCGGAGCCTTTGTCACGGGCATGCTCCGGACGTCGCTACCTCAAAAATCCTCCGTACCATAGAGAGATTGTACGGTCTAGAGCTGTCTAGCATCGAGCACAGCTCACGCGCGTTACTTTTCTGCTGAGAGGGCGAAGCCGCGCATGAACTGCTCCTGTAGCAAGCTAAAAACGATGAGCGGTGGAATGATGGTGATAATCGCCGCTGCCATCACCTGACCCCACTGGGTCGCGTCGCCGGACACGAGGGCGCTCAGGCCGACCTGCACGACCTGCGTCTCCTCGCGGCGAATGATGATGCGCGGCCACAGGTACTGGTCCCAGACGTAGACGAACTGAATCACGGCGAGCGCGCCGATGGTATTCCAGCTCATCGGGATGAGCACGCTGCGTAAAAAGCGTAGCGGACCCGCGCCGTCGATCTTGGCCGCGTCAGCCAGGCTCGTGGGGATGGAACGAAAGTGCTGGTTGAACAAAAAGACGCCGGTAGCGGACGCCAGAAAGGGCACGATGATGGCCCAGTAGGTGTTGGCCCAGCCAAAACCGAAGGGCGTGGGTTGCAAGATAATGTCGGCGGGGTTCCTGAGCCATTCCCAGATGGCTTGCCAGGACTGCGGAGGTTGGGCCGATACGAGGTCGAAAAGAGGCAGGACCAGCACCTCGAGCGGCGTCATCAGGGTCAGGAGGATAAAGCCGAAGACGAAGCGTTTGAGCGGAAAGTCGAAGTAGACGAGCGCCATCGCGGCCATGAGCGACAGGAGCGTTTTGCCGAAGGTAACTGCAGCAGCGACGATCAGCGAGTTGCGCATGTAGATGCCGAGATTGCCGCCTGTCCAGGCGGCCTGCACATTCTCCCAGAGCATGGTTCCGGGCAGGAGACTGGGCGAGAGGACCTGAGCTCGGGTCTGTGTGGCCTTGACGAGCGCGTAGAGAATAGGTGCAGTGACGAGAAAACAGGCGAGAATCAGCAGGATGTGAATGATCCAGGTACGGCGCTTCACTAGTTGCCCCCGTAGGTGACGCGGCGGCTGCCGAAGCGAAACTGCAGCAGCGTAACGATGACGACGATGAAAAAGAGCAGAATGCTCTGCGCAGCGGCCTCCCCGAGGTTGCCGGTGCCGTTGATTCCGTCGCTGACGATCTTATAGATGAGGGTGGTGGTCACGCCGGTTTCGTCGAGTGGTGGGCGTCCGATAGGGCCGCCCCGCGTCATCACGTCGATAAGGCCGAAGGTATCGAAAAAGGCGAAGGTCAGGTTTGTAAACACCAAAAAGAACGTCATCGGCGAGAGCATAGGAAAAGTGATGCGCCAGAAGGTCTGCCAGACGTTGGCTCCGTCGAGGTTCGCGGCCTCGGTCAGTTCGCCCGGCACGTTGCGCAGCGCTGCCAGATAGAAGACGATATTGTAGCCGAGGTTTTTCCAGATGGCGGCGGCAGTTACGAGTGAAAAGGTCAGGAGCGGGGTGTCGAGCCAGCGTGGGCGAATACCCAGGGTGGCGTCAAGGATATCGTTGATGATCCCGACTTCGGGGTTGAAGAGAAAGAGAAACACCGTGCCCGCCACGGCGGGGGAGAGTGCGAAGGGCCAGATCAGGAGCAGACGATAAATGCGCGCGCCGCGAACCGGCTGATTGGCCAGGGTGGCGACTCCAAGGCTCAGGCTGAGGCCGATAATCACGATAGCAAACGAGAAGACGATGGTCTGCCCGAGAGCCTGATAGTAGGCGGGTGCGAGCGGGCCGGTAAAGAGTGAGCGGAAGTTCTCGAGCCCGTTGAAAGTGCGCGTTCCTAGAAATAGGCTGCTCTGATAAAGGCTCGAGGTAAAGGCCTGAATAAGCGGGTAATAGATAAAAACGAGCAAGATTAGAAGCGTAGGCAGAAGCAGCAGCCACGCCAGCGTGCGACTTTTAAAGACGGCTTGTTGCATAGTACCTCACCTGAATAGAGAGACTTCGGACTCTCTAAAGAGTCCGAAGTCTTGGCGTAGGGGCTTTACTGGAAGTTACTGTTGTAGGCCTCGAGCCGCGCATTGGCCTGGCTCTGGGCACGCTCGAGTTCGGCGTCTACGTCGGCACCCTGGAACACGCGCTGCAGGGTTTCTTCGACGATGGTACGGATCTCCTGCATGGTCCCGGCCAGCGCACCCGCCGTTGCGTTATTGACCTCGGTCTGCTGCAGCTGATCGAAAGCGGCGCTGAAGTTCGGGTTCTGTTCGAACCAGCCTTCCTCGGTAAGTGCGTCGACCGCCGAGGTGCGCACCGGGTAGTAACCGGTCAGCTTGTGCCAGGAGACCATGTTCTCGGTGTTGGTCATGAAGAGTGCGAAGTCGAGGGCCGCCTGCTGCTCTTCGGTGGGCTTGTCGCCGACCAGCCAGACGCTCGCGCCGCCGATTACGGTACCGTTACGCTCCGCGTCGTCGGGAATTGGCAGAAGGCCCGTGCCGACTTCGAAGCCGTTTTCCTGGGCCGCCGTGGTGATGTTGCCAACGTCGGCGGTCGAGGTGATGTGGAAAACGGCCTGCTGATTGGTGAAGATCGCGTCGGAGCCGTCCCAGTCTTCGAGCCCGCCCGTATAGGTGAAGTAGCCCGCATCGTTGAGCTCTTTAAGAAAGGTCACGCTGTTCTTGAAGGCGTCCGAGGTCAGGTTGGCTTCCGTGGCACGTTCGCTGCGCCCGTTGTCGTTATTGAGCCACGGCTCGCCCTGCTCGGCCTGCCACTGCTCGAAAAACCAGCCGTTCAGGCTCACGCCGAAGCACTTGGCAGTGACGCTCGAGGCGGCAATCGTTTCGCACGCGCTCATGATCTCACCAAAGGTCTCGGGTGGGTTTTCCGGATCGAGCCCGGCTTCGGTCAAAAGGTTTTTATTGAAGTACAGAACTGGCGAGGAGGAGTTGAAGGGGATCGAGTTGACCTGACCCTGAATGGTGTAGTAGTTCAGAACAGGCTGAATATAGTCCGAAAAGTCGAAGTCGCCCGCGACTTCGCCGACAGGCGTAAAGATACCCGTGTCGAGCGCTGCTTGCGAGCCGATCTCGTAGACCTGGACGAGGTGCGGGGTGTCGCCCTGGCGCGCGCCCAGCACAGCGGCCTGCAGCGTTTCCGGGTACGATCCCTTGGACTCGGTATTCATGACGAAGTCAGGGTTCTGTTCGTTCCACTCGGCGGCGCGGTCGGCGATCCATCCTGAGCGGGGCTCGTCGGTAAACGCGTGCCAGAAGTAGAGTGGCGTCTGGGCTTGGGCTGACGCCAGTAGGAGAAAAGCAGGAATCAAAAGTGAACGCTTCATAAGGCTCCTCGAGGGTTTTGATTTGCGTGTTTACGCTTGCTCTGACAGTGTAACAGACTTAACCCTGTCTGAAGCTATCCTTTCAGGCATCTGTCAGCAGAAAATCAGGCCCTCGAGGTCGGACTCAGGCGCGGTATGCCCGTACGGTGCCGTCTAGGGCTGCCACGATGAGCGTGTCGCCCAGAACGAGTGGGCTTGCCTGTATGGAGCTTGCGCTGACTTGGTCGTAAAAGAGGCGCTGGCCACTGCGCGCATCGAAGGCGTAGAGTTCACCGCTCTCGGTCGCGACGTAAAGCACGCCACTAGCTAAAACCGGACTCGCGGTGACGCGGCTTCCGAGCGGGGCCTCCCAGATATCGTCGCCCGTCGTGAGAGAAAGGCAGCGCATGATCCCAGCCCACGACACGCTGTAGACAAATGGCCCCCACACGATGGGTGAGGCCCAGAGTTGGCCTTCCATGTCGTAACTCCAGACGATACTCAGATTGATCGTGTCGAAGGCGTGCAGGTCGCCGCTGCGTTCGGCGAGAAGTAACAGCCCGTTTTTGGCGGAGGGCTGCGCGACGACGGGACCGAGTTCGACTTTGAAGCGGCCCTCACCTGTCAGGGCGACGCAGTGCAGCCAGCCTGTGGTCGTGAGGTAGCACGCGAGCGGGCCAGAGATGGTCGGCGCGGTCGCCGCGCCCGCGCTGGAATAGTGCCATACGCGCTCGCCCGACAGGGTACGGCGCTCGAGCCCTTCCTTGGTGGTCACGAACAGGTCCCCCGCAAACGGCAGGTGACCGACGACGTTGCCGGTGTCGTCGCGCCAGGCTAGGTCGCCACTAGGCCAGCGATGCGCGCTGAATGTACCGGCGCGACTCGAGTAGAGGAGCATTCCGGGCGCGCTCGAGACGGCGCTGTTGACCTCATCGTCGGTGGCAAAGCGCGTTTGCACGCTACCGTCGCTCGGATGGAGCACCACGACTTCCTCGGCGCGGCTGCCGAGCACCACGAACCCATCGGCAGCGGTCAGAGCGCTTGGCCACTGCGGCCCTTCATCGAGACGTGTCTGCCAGAGCCTCTCTAGATGCTGCGGGTTGACCGGGCCGCCTGCGAGGACGCCTTGCTGCCCCGCACCTCCCAGGCGCAGCGCGCTGCTGCGCCGCATTACCTCGGCGCGGACGGTGCGCAGTGCGTCGGCGACCCGCTCGCCCGAGGCGGGACGCGCGCCTGGGTCTTTGGCGAGCAGGCTGACGATCAGTTCGGCGAGGCTGCCGGGCAAGGCAGGGTTGAGGTCCTGCGGGGGTGTGAGGATGCCGTAGACGTGCTGGTAGAGGAGGGTAAGGTCGTTCTCAGCCTCGAAGGGTGCGACGCCCGTTACCGTTTTGTACAGCACAGCGCCCAAGGCGTAGAGGTCGGTATGCGCCCCGGTCAGCCCCCCCTGCGCCTGCTCGGGTGCCATATACTGCGGTGTCCCGAGCGTGAGGCCGGTGCGGGTAAGCTGCCGACTCGTTTCGGCAAGCTGCACGAGACCAAAATCCATCACCTTGGGGTGTCCCTCGGGGGTCAGTAAAATATTGCGCGGGGTGAGGTCGCGGTGCACCATGCCCAGACGGTGCACGTAGGCGAGCGCCTCGGCAACAGCAATAGCGGCGTCCAGAAAGTGGCCGAGGGGTTCTGGGTCGGCCCCGAGAATTCCGAGTTCGGTGATGGGTCCGCCGGGAATGAGTTCCATGGTGAAATACACATGGTCGCCCTGACCGAGATCGTAGATGCTTACAATATTGGGATGGCTGAGTTTGGCGAGCGTCATGATCTCTCGGCGGAAACGTTCGCTGTCGGCCTCGGTCAGATGCGGGCGCAAGACCTTGAGGGCGACTTCACGCTCTAGATGACGGTCGAATGCGCGGTAGACCTGAGCCATGCCCCCCTGACCGAGCGAACCTGTGACCTCGTAGCGGTCGTCGATGAACTGGCCTACCGGAATGCGCGACACCCTACAGGATAACGCGGTTTGTGTGAGCGTGGTTGAAACGTCTCTGCAGTCAGGCTAAAAGCTATCGGGGAGTCCGTCAGGACTCCCCGCACACCTGAGAAGGCGCTGCCTAGAGGTCTTCTGGTGGGTCGCTTTCAGCAAGCGCCGCGAGGAGCTTAGGGTCGAGGTCGCCCTGTTCGACAGCGCGGTTCAGCATTTCGATGCCGAGCCGCACGACCTCGGACTTCGAGACCAGGCGCTCGGGGTTAGACAGCTGATACGCCGTTTTGGTCAGCAGTGAATCCTGCTTTTCAGTGATCACGACCTGAAGTCGCTTGCTCTTTTCGCGTTTCGGCATCCAACGCCTCCGACCAAAGTTTAACATTAACTTACACATCTTGACAACGTGAAATTTTACAAATGGAGCAGATGTGTGTAAGTTGTGTAACTTGCTTCTCTAGCCTCGAGCGTGTATGATTTGGTAGCTTAAGGCGTTGAGTAAGGGACGCTTCTGCCAGGGGCCTCCCCGAAGGAGACGATGGAAACGTATACAGATGCTTTCTATATTACCGGGGGACGCCCGCTGCGCGGCGAGATCTCGATAGGCAGTGCCAAAAATTCCGCCCTCTACCTGATCCTCGCGGCCCTTCTGACGCCGGAGCCCGTCGTCCTGAAGGCTGTGCCGCGCCTGAGCGACGTGCTCGCTATGTGCGACCTGATCGAGCACTTCGGTGCCCGGACGGCTTGGCACGGGAGTGACCTGCATATCGACGCCTCGAGTCTCGTAACGACCGACGCGCCTTACGCGCTCGTCAGTCGGCTGCGTGCCAGTTTCGTGGCGATGGGCGCGCTCATCGGGCGCTGCGGTGAAGCGCATATCTCGATGCCCGGCGGCTGCGCTTTTGGGCCGCGCCCGGTGGACCGGCACCTCAAGGCCTTTCGTCAGCTCGGCGTGGCCCTCTCCGAAGTCAAGGGCGACTTTCATGCCCAGCGCAATGAGCCCCTCGCGGGGCGTGTGGTCTTCGACGCGCCGACCGTGGGAGGCACCCAGAACGTCATCCTCGCGAGCGTTCTCGGCTCGGAGCAGATCGTTATTGAAAATGCCGCGCTCGAGCCGGAAATTGCCGATCTCGAGCACATGCTTAATGCCATGGGTGGACGTGTTTCGGGTGCGGGTACACCGACCATTACGATCATGGGGGTCAGTCGGCTGCACGGGGTAACCTTCCAGCCTCTGCCCGACCGCATCGAGGCAGGTACGCTGATGCTGGCGACCGCCGCGACGCGGGGCCAAGTCACGCTGCGCGGTGTCCGGGCCGAGCACCTGCGCGCCGTGACCGCCAAGCTCGAGGAGAGTGGCGTTCGGATTCTGGAGCTTGGGTCCGACGCCCTGCTGCTCGACGCTACGGGTCCGCTCGGCCCGGTCGATGTGACGGCGCTCGAATATCCGGGCCTCCCGACCGACCTGCAGGCACCCTTCGGCGCATTTCTGGCTACCGTGCCGGGTACGAGTGTGGTTACCGACCGTGTCTATCCCGACCGCTTTACCCACGTATCCGAACTGAGCCGTATGGGGGCGCAGCTCGAGCTGCGCGAACGCACGCTCGTCATTCGTGGCGGTGTACTGCACGGCGCGGCGCTACACGCAGCAGATATTCGGGCGGGCGGGGCGTTGGTCATTGCGGCGCTCGCGGCGCGCGGGTCCTCGAGCATTACGGGCGTGCAATATATTCGTCGCGGCTATGAGCGTCTCGCCGAGCGCCTCAGCGGCCTCGGCGCGCAGATGCGGCTCGGGGACGCGCCGTCGCTTGCCGGTGGAACGGGTACCTACGGAGACTGATTCAAACGGGCGCGTCAGCGCGTAGCGAGGCGAAACCGAACCTATCACGCGAACCGGGTCTATTGCGGACCCGGTTCGTCGTGTATAGGGGGGGCGGGAGTGTCTGGGTGTCTAGCCTGCGACAGGCTCGAGGGTAAGCTTTGGATCGGTGCCGGGCATGACGAGTTGCGCTTGGCCCTGTTGCCACGAGTTGATAGCTGCAAACGCTGCACTCGCATCGAAAGGGCTGAGCGGGGTGGGTGAGAACGTCTCTTCGATCTGACGTGCCGACGCGTTCCGTTCAGTCACGGCGTCACGCGTAGGTTCAGTCACGGGCCGTTCACGACGACCGAGTGTCACGCGTGCGGCGAACCCACCTAGCGCCAGCGCGACCCCTGCACCAGCAACGAACAGCCAGCCGCTTTCGCGAAACGAGGCGCGAATTTCCGGCAGAACGCCGAGGCGAAGCGCCTCTTGTTGTAGGGCTGGTCGCTCTGCGACGACGTCGAGGACAGGGTGGTTCTGAGTTCCGGCGAAGCCCCAGGGGGACGTCGTTTCGCGCAGCTCACGCCAGCCGGTCGCGCTCAGGGGGTCGAACGAGCCGGACATCCCGTAGAGGCTGAAGTGCCGAGGCAGCGGGAGGGGCGTCGTCAGGGTCAGGGTATTCCCGGAGCGCTCGAGCCTCACGCCCGCTGCGTCCGTGAGGTTACGGATCTCGCCGCTGCGCCTATCGAAGAGCTGTGCCCGGTCCCCGATCATCCGCACTGCATAGATCCAGGCTTGTTCCGTAGGTAGACGCATCCCCGACCCTGGCAAGAGAGCGGCTGGCCTGGCGGTTTGTCCGTCTTCCGTCTGCGTTTCCGTTTGTCTGCCCGAGGTGTCGGTATCGGTCAGATAGAACTCGAGGATCGCCTGCGGAAAGGTACCCGATACACGCTCCATCCCGACCCTCAGTCCAAACGTGTCGGCCTCTGGAACGCTCACGCTCACGATGTCGAAGGCCTCACGCTCGCGCATGAGGGTCGCGCTCGGCGCGGTTAGGGTGCCGTTGCCGTTGGTATCGCCGGAAGGGTCGATAAGGCTGAGGAGTGCAGCGACCGCGAGGCTACCGAGCATGGCCGGGCCCCTGGGAGAGAAAGTCAGGCACCGACGGTTCGCAGCTCCCTGGAAAACGTGTAGAGCCAGTGTGCGAGCCGCTCTGAATCGTGCCCGGCTTGGCTGCCGCTGCTCAGCAGGTCGAGGCTGGCGATCTTGATGCCCGCCTGTTCGAAAGGTGCAGCGTCGAAACGCACGACCTCGGCTCCTTCGGCGTGGTAGCGCTCGAGCCGTTCCTGGTTCACCTCGCCTGTATTGACCACGACCCAGTCAGGGTACCGACCAAGATGCCGCTCGAGCGCGGCGACATGGTCCCAGGCGCTAAACCCGTCGGTTTCGCCAGCCTCGGTCATGACGTTGCAGACGTAGACGATCGGCGCGCGCGAAGCGAGGATGGCGCTTCGACTGCCCGGCACGACCAGAGGCGGCAGGGTGCTGGTAAAAAGGCTGCCCGGCCCCAGCACGATAAGGTCGGCAGCGGCGAGGGCGAGGCCCACGTCGGGAACCAGGGTTGAATCTTCGGGCTCGAGCATGACCCGCTCCGTGGCCCCGCCCACGAGCCGCACGTTGCTCTCGCCGCGCACCACTTCGCCCGACTGCTTCACAACCCTTAGGGTTGTGGCCTCGGTCGTGACCGGATAGACTGCGCCGCAAATATTGAGAAGCGAGTTCAGCACCCGTACGGCCCTAGCAAAGTCGCCCTCGACCTCGGTCAGGGTGGTGATCAGCAGATTGCCGAAGGTATGCCCTTTAAGTTCCTGCCCGCGTGCGTAGCGGTACTCGAGCAACCGCGACACGTGCAGTTCGTTGTCCGAGAGGGCGGCAAGACAGTCGGTCAGGTCGCCGGGTGCGGGTATCCCGAAGGCTTCGCGCAGCCGTCCAGACGAGCCGCCGTCGTCACTCACGGTAACGACCGCCGTAATGTTGGAGGTGTAGTGGCGCAGGCCGCGCAGCAGGTTCGAGAGGCCCGAACCACCTCCCAAAGCCACGATGCGGGGTCCACGGGCCAGCGATACGCGTCGGTGCAGCAGGACGGCGGCGTCTTGCGGTTTGGGCATGAAGTTCGAAAGCAGCGAGCGGTTGAGCCTCCCGATAGCAGCTACTGCCAGAGCGCTTCCGGTCAGGACCAGCACGAGGGCCAGCCACCCGCCCCACTGTGGCCACCAGCGCCGGGCCGTCATGGCGTGCTCGAGCGGACCCGCGACGTTATCGTTGCCCCAGAGCCAGAGCGCTCCGTAGAGCACGCCAAAAAGGACCACGCCGAGGCCGAAGGTAATAAGCGCCACGTGACGCTTGACGCCCATTCCCGGCGTGAGCCAGTAGCGCAGGTTGCCCACGCGCCTGAGGCGCTCGAGGTTTGGGCTAGCCATGCGCGACCTCGTATTCAGCGAGGGCGCGGGCGAGGTCACGGTGTTCGGCGTAGGTGTCGAAGTCGTCGGCAAGATCGTGTTTGAGCCTTTCGGCGAACGCTACCGAGCGGTGCTGCCCGCCGGTGCAGCCGACGGCGACGGTGTAGCTCGTGCGCCCGCTGACCGTCGCCCGCGAGGCGAGCAGCCGGACGAATTCGCGCAGCTCGGTGTAAAAGGCCATACCTTCAGCGGTAAAGACGTAGGCCGCGACTTCAGGATCCTGACCGCTCTTGGGACGCAACCTCGGATCGTAGTAGGGGTTTGGCAGGGAGCGCAGGTCGAACACGTTGTCGGCGTCGATCGGTACGCCCCGTTTGAAGCCGAACGAGGTGAGCCGCAGTCGGAATTGCCGGTTTTCGCCAAAACGCGCCCAGAGCTCCTCGGTGAGCTGCCGCGCCGAGAGGCGAGACGTGTCGATCACACTGTCGGCGACGGCGCGGAGCTCGCCCAGAACGACCCGTTCTTCCTCGATGTCCTGCGTGAGGGGCGCGTGACCGAGAGGGTGCGTACGGCGGGTAAAGTTGTAGCGGCTAATCAGGGTTTCTGCGGTCGCGTCCAGAAAGACGACTTCGGGCATGATGCCGCGCGTTTTTAGCGCCTCGAGCGCGTCGCTGAGCTTGGGCAAAAAGACTGCCGTGCGGATGCCGACGCCGACCGCGACGCGGGGTTGCAGCGGGTCGGCTTGCAAGAGAAGTTCGTCCCAGAGTGCCGGTGGAACGTTGTCGGCGGTAAAGTAGCCGAGGTCCTCGAGCGCGGCGAGCGCCGTAGTTCGTCCGGCACCCGAAAGCCCTGTCAAAACGACAAACCTCATAGCGTGGGCCTCATCCTTTTACCTTACGGCCTGTAGAGCCGAAGTGCAAAGACATCTGTGCCTTGCTGGACTACAGCTATCCCCGGTGTGGCCCAGAGCAGGCGGGCCGAGGTGACGAGTAGCGAGCCCCCGGCGAGGTCGGCGCGAAGAATCGGCAGGCCCCGGCTCTGGGTGGCGCGGAAGAGAGCCCGCAGGCCCGGTGCGGGGCTCGGCTCGAGTAGTGCCGCGAGCGAGTCGCCGCTGTCGTCTTGCGCCGGGTCGATGAGGCCGAGCGGGTCGCTATCCCTTTGTCCGAGCGCCCAGCGTTCGCTGTCGAAGGTGATGCTGTGCAGACCATCGGCCTCGAGCCAGAAGCTAACCGCCGACGCCGATGTGCTCTCGATGCCCCAGCGCAGGGGCGGGATAAAGCCGAGTTGCCGGGCGACGCAGACAGTCGCTGCGTCGCCTTCGCTGAAGGGGACGACCTGTGCGTCGAGAGCGACGCGTGCACGCACGTCCTGGGCCAGCGCATCGGCGTCGTTCTGGTTCTGAAAGCAGCCGATACGAACCTGCTGAAGCTCGCTCGCATCTGAAGCCGAGGCGTAAGCGTCGAATCCTACTTCACGCAGTTGGTCTACGACAGCCCTGGCCTGGTCCTCGTCACTGAAGGCAAAGACCTGAATGGCCCAGTTCTGCGCTGCCGCGCCCGTTCCGAACGCCAAGGCCGTGAGAATAAGAAGAGAGTGCCAAGCGTAACGCACACATCAGCATACCGAGCCTCACATGTGCACCGTGTGACGCATCCTTTGGCGCTCTGGGCCGTTACTTCGCCCTCGTGCCCGTAGCGAGCGCCGGTTCGCCGATGGCCCCTGCACTCTGCGGCGCCGCTTTATTGTTTGCGCCTTCGTCTAGCGTGCCCTTACGCAGCGGCAGCTCGGGGATGAAGAAGACGATCAAGGCGCCAAGAACGATCACGCCTAGTCCCACCATGAAGAGCAGACGGATGCTTGCGGCAAATCCCTGTTTGACGCCTGCCTCGACTTCGTGTGCGAGCGTCTGGGCACGGTCCTCGAGGCTCCGCTGAAGGCCTTCCAGTGCGATCCGTTGCGCTGCCACGGGCAATGCCGAGGTGGTCTCGATAAATGTTTCGAGTTCTGTGGGAGTCTGGGGATTTGCCAGGAGCGCTTTTCGGGCCTCGGCGTCACCGCCCACGGCTGCCGCTGTCTGGGTATAAAGCTTGTCGAAAGTTGCTTCGATACCCTGACTCAGTGGTCCCCCGGCACCCGCGCCACTCAGCGCGCCGATATCGAAGGTCTGGGTCTGGGCAGCGGGCAGGTCCGGGAGATACTTGGGGATCTCGTTGCCGACGCTGGCTGTTAACAGCGTTCCGAAGACCGCGAGGCCGATGGTCGAACCGATCTGGCGAAAAAACTGGCTGGCGCTCGTTGCCACGCCGAGTTGTGTGCGGGGCACGGCATTTTGAATGGCCAGGGTAAACAGGCTCTGCGAGGGTCCGAGGCCGATCCCAACGATCACCATGCGCCAGGAGAGACCGAACTGTGTGGACTCGAGGCCGATCGTCGTGAGCGTGTAGACGCCGACAACGAGAACCAGCGCGCCAAAGATCATAAATGGCTTGTAGCGCCCGGTGCGCGCCACGAGCTGGCCCGAAACCGTCGAGGATAAGATGAGGCCCGCCATAAGAGGCAGCAGGGTAAAGCCGGAGTTCGTTGCTGAAATACCGAGGACGAGCTGCATAAAGAGCGGCAGGAACATGATGACGCCCAGAAAAGCGATGTTGACGATAAACGAGGCAGCGTTGGCAATCGTGAACGTGGGAATCCGGAACATCTCGAGCGGCAGGATCGGGTTCGAGACGCGCGTCTCGGTCATGATAAAGGCGATGAGAGAGGCAAGCGACCCGGCGAAGAGCCCGATGATCGTCGCCGAATCCCACGGATAGGTCGAACCGCCCCAGGTCAGGCCCAACAGGAGGGGGATAAAGGTCGTCAGGATAAGCGCTGCGCCCAGAAAGTCGATCTTGCCGCGCCCGCTGCCGCTACCCAGCAGCGGCATCTGCGTGGCGATGAGGTAGAGCGCGATGAGACCGAGTGGCACGTTGACATAAAACACCCAGCGCCAGCCTGCAACCACGTAACCAAAAAGTGTCGCCGTACCGTGATCGGTAAAAAACCCGCCGATTATGGGGCCGAGGACCGACGCGAGCCCGAAGACGCCGCCGAAAAGCCCCTGATAGCGGCCCCGTTCGGCAGGTGGAAAGATGTCGGCGATGATGGCAAACGCGCTCGAGAAGAGCGCCGCCCCGCCGAGCCCCTGAATCCCACGAAAGATGATGAGCTGCGTCATACCATTACCCAGAAGGGGCAGCGTGCCGAATTCGCCCGCGAGGCCGCACAGCATCGAGCCGACGAGAAAGAGCGACACTCCGAAGGTCAGGATCGGTTTGCGCCCGTACATATCCGAAAGTTTGCCGTAGATAGGGACCATCACCGTCGAGGCCAGCAGATAGGCGGTCGTGACCCAGGTGTAGAGCGACAGACCTTCGAGGTCGGCGATGATCCGGGGCATGGCGGTCGAGACGATAGTGTTGTCGAGCGCACCGAGCAGGAACACCACGAGGACCGCGCCGAGGGTGAGGTTGCGCTCCCGCACGCTGAACCGGGGCTGCGCAGGTTGATCTGCCGTGAGAGGGTAGATGTTGACAGGACTAGATGGTTGGGGCACGAACGTCTCCAGGGCGAGCACTCAGATTGTGTCTTAGGGTTTCGGTAGTGTTGAGAAACTGCTCGAGCGCCGCTTCGTCAAGCTCGCGTAGCAATGGCTCGAGTTCCCCCTCGAGGGTGGCACGGACGCGTCCGAGCAGGTCGACGCCGTCCGCTGTCACGTTCAGGCGGACACGCCGCGAATCGTCCGGGTCAATCTGCCGAGTGATGAGGTTTTGCTTGAGCAGAGGGTGCAGCAGACGGCTGGTTGCGTCGCGGGGCAAGCCGAGGCGTAGGGCGAGGTCCGACGGGTAGATGACGCCCCGGTCTATCGCGCCAAGGATCAGGTAGGCGCGCAGCTCGAGGCCGTGGGCTGCAACAAGGCGTGGGCTCAAGTGCTCACCGAGGGCGCGACTTAGCCCCCAATGGGTGGTCAGGAAGCGTAAAGACAGGGAGGGGGGAGGGGAGAGCGTAGCCACAAGGGATAGTTGTACACCCAAGTAATTGCAAAAATCAACTATTTCTGGACACAACTGCCCGGAGGCCTGTCAAGAGTTCAGTGCGAATTGACGGTCGCCGATTGCGCCCGGCACACACCCTGATATCGCCGGACTAGTCTGCCTGCGCCAGGCGGCAGAACGTCCCAAGCACCTTTAACCCAACAGTCTGAGACTTTTCCGGGTGGAACTGCGTGGCAAAGAGGTTGCCATGCGAGACAGCGCTCTTGAAGTTCACACCACCGTATTCGGTTGTGGCTCCCGGAACGCTGTCGTCCTGAAAGTCCACATAGTAGGAATTGGCAAAGTATACGAACGCGCCGTCGGGCACGTCCTGCAAAAGTCTCGGCTCGCCGCTCTTGCGGATCTGGTTCCACCCCATCTGAGGCACGCTGACCCCATCTGGAAAGCGTTTGACGTTGCCCGCCAGGATACCGAGGCCCGGCACGCCCGGCGCCTCTTCAGAGCCCTGCATGAGAAGTTGCAACCCTACACAGATGCCCAAAAATGGTTTGCCTGCGGCGATATGCTTCCGCACGACCGGCTCGAAACCCGAGGCCAAAAACGCCTCCATCACCTGCCGGAAGTGCCCCTGACCGGGTAGCACCAGTGCGTCCGCTTCTGCCGCTTCGTAGGCGCTCGTCGCAATGACGACCTCCGCGCCGCTGACCGTGAGGGCTTTATGGACACTGTGAAGATTGCTGGCCCCGTAGTCGATGAGGGCAAGCTTCACAGAAGTCCCTTAGTCGAGGGGAGACTATCCGAAACGACCCGTGTTGCGCTCTGCAGCGCCTTAGCCCAGGCTTTGACGATGGCTTCGCAGACGTGGTGCACCTCGCTGCCAGCGAGCACCCGCACATGCATCGTGACGCCCGCGTGGTTGCAAAACCCGCGCAGCAGTTCGCGCAGGTGGTGCACATTGAAGCCCCCGGCACTCCCCTCGTAGCCCGAAGGTTCGAAGGACAGCCACGGTCGCCCTGAAAAGTCGAGGACCACGTGTGCCAAAGTCTCGTCCATCGGTACGAAAGCGTCGGCGTAGCGGGCAATCCCCTTCTTGTCCCCGAGTGCCTGCATGAAGGCTTGCCCCAGAGTGATGCCTGTGTCCTCGGCGAGGTGGTGCACATCGATGTGGAGATCGCCTTGTCCCTCGACGCTGAGCGCGAAAGCGCCGTGCCGGATGAGTTGCTCGAGCATATGGTCGAGAAAGCCGTGCCCGGTGCGAGCTTCACCTTCTGCGGGTGCGTCGAGATCGAGGGTGATCTTGAGCTGCGTTTCGTGGGTGACGCGCTCGACCGTCGCAGCCCTAGCCACGCGCCGTCACACCCTCGCCTACGCGCTTGGCTGCAGCCAAAAAGGCGCGATTTTCGTCAGGCGTGCCGACCGAAACACGCAAACAGTCTACGAGCCCGGGCAGGTGGTCCTGCCGCCGCACCAGGATTCCCTCGGCGAGAAGGTCATGATAAAACCGTTCGGCGTCGTGCACGCGGAAGAGCAGAAAATTCGTCTGTGAGGGGTAAACCGTTATATTTGGGAGCTGCCGAAGTCCCTCGTAAAGGACGCTACGTTCGCGCTTCGCCTCTTCGGCCCGTTGCGCCACATATGCCGGGTGCTCAAGAACTGTCAGCCCGGTTGCCACTTGCAGCGCCGACACTGAAAAGGGTAGCAGCATCTTCTGAACGCTGGCAGCAAGGTCTGGGCTCGTGAGCATGTATCCTAGACGCACCCCGCCAAGGCCGAAGGCCTTGCTGAAGGTTCGCAGGGACGCTGCGTTGGGCGCGTGCCGGACGAGGTCACTCAGATCGGCATCGGCGAACTGGTGATAGGCCTCGTCGAATACGACCGTCCAGTCGGGCGTTGCTGCCCCTAGAAGCTTCTCCATCTCTGCGCGGCTGAAGGCGTTTCCCGTGGGCGCTGCCGGGTTGGCGAGAAAAAAGACGCCGGGGCCAGTCTGAAGCTCTACCTGCAATTCTGCGCTCGGCAAGGAGAAGTCTTCGCGCAGCGGAATTTCCGTCAGGGGTGCGCCCAGAAGACGGGCGTGCTCGCTGTAGATGGCAAAACTCGGCTTGACGCTCAGTACGCGCTGCTCGATACCGCAAGCCGCGACGAGCGCGTGAATGAGGACGTTCGAGCCGCCAGCGACGACCACGCCCGTTTCGTCCCAGTCGTGATAGCGCGCAATCGCGGCGCGAAGAGACTCGGCGGCGATCTCCGAGTAGCGGTTCCAGGGTAGGGCCTCGAGCTTCGCCCAGACCTCCTGCTTGAGGGCTTGCGGGAGGTCATAGGGGGATTCGTTCTGATCGAGTTTGATGCGGGCAGGGCGGGCGCTGAAGTGATAGGCCGCTGCGCTGCGCACGCTGGGACGAACGCTCATAGGCCTAGTCTACAGGGCAGGTTGGCTCTACCGTGCCGAGAGCCGACGCCTTCTGCGCGCTAACGCGTTCCGAACGCTAAATGAAGTCTGCCGAATCGTGTCGATCGTATGTGAAAAGGTCATGACGTAGGCGTAGCGGGTTGTCATGATAGCCAGAAGCGCCCAGACGTGCTGAGCGTCTTCGTCGTTGGCAGGGAAAATAGATATAGCTAGAGCCAGGGTAAGGATGAAGTAGAACTGCTTCTCGGGAAACTCGAGCTGAAGGAGCGGAAAGAGGGTTACAGCAAAAATACTCAAGAAAAGCATGATGCCAACGACACCTAGTTCGGTGAGAATCAGGACATATGCGTTATGGGCAGGAATGGTGTAACCGAGTATAGGCGTAGTTGCTTGGCGAAAATTCCCTACACCTACGCCTAATAGAGGAGAGTCGCTGTATACCTCTAGTCCGGCTCGCCAAATTTGACTTCGATTGCTCACATTTCCTTCAGAGATTTCAGAAGATGTTTCTAGAATACGTTGAAAGTTCGCTCTTGGCGTAAATTGGACTATTAGTGCGCTCGCGAGAATTAAGCTCACCAATACCACTCTCTTTTGGGATTTGCCAGCATATTGAAAAGTAAGAGGTATGAGCAGAAGGCCTACCATTGCCACGATAAACCCACCTCTCGAAGCAGTAAAAATGATTGCCAAGATAGCTGTGGGAAGATATAAAAGGTTTATAAAACGAAAAAAGACGTTCCTTCTTACGAGCGTAAGGTGCCACGCAATCGGAATAGCTATAGCTGTAATTAGGGCTATACCGTTCGCATTCCCTCCGATGCCGGTATAGCGTTGCATTGAGGCTTGTGACGTCGGAATAAAGGGATTCGTGATCCCTTGATAGGCTATACTTCCTGCGAGCACATAAGCGCCTAGAACGAAAGCTTGAAGAAGGATCTGGTGTTGATCTTTAGTTCTGCAGATTTGCCATATCAGCCATGTCATAATTCCAAGCTGCAAATAAGTGAGGGTCATAAAAATGCTGCTATTAATATTTTCGCTCCACAAACTGCTAAGCGCTGCCCACATGATGAACATGGAAGTAAGTAGAGCTACGAGAGATGGACGACGTAAAGTTATACACTTTCCTCTTATAAGTGTTATGGTTGCTGCAAACATAAGGACTAATCCCAAAATCCTGGATAAAGCAGGAAGCCCCAAAGGCATATGGACAATATCTTGCCAAGGAACTGAGAAAGTAAACAGAACTAAGA
>JBMDWS010000006.1:0-7695 GCA_048594695.1 Truepera sp.
CCTGGGCGACAGAATCAACGCGTCGTCTGAGGGGGAGGCCGAGCGAGCCATGACCGACGTGGCGGGAGCCTTTAGTCGGCTCACCGTTCCACGGGTCCACCTGCAGGGCAACGACGACATCGTAACGAGGCCCAGGCAAGAGGCGCTTCTGGGTGGAAACTTAGGGAACTGTGTCTCCAAAAACTGTGTCCTCGGAAACCACGTGCTCGAGCTTGCAGGCTGGCAGCTCATTTTTCTGGACACTTTCGATGGCAGCGTTGAGGGTGTAATTACGGACGGAACGCTTTTGTGGCTCGAGCAGGCTTTGGCGGCGAGCCCGCTCCCGACGATTCTCTTCAGCCATCAACCGCTGGACGGCGAGCCGCTGCCCGGCAACGTCTTTTTCGGTGGTGACTATGCCCACGAAGCGCACCCGAAAGGGCATGGGGCGCTGCGGCGCGTGCTCTCCCGCAGCAACCGGGTTCGGCTCGCGGTCGCCGGGCACGCCCACGAGGCGCGGGCGGTCACGGTGGCGGGCGTCCTCTACGTCACGCTGGACGCGCTCGTGCCCTTTACCGGGGAGGCGCGGACGCAGGCGAACCACGCATGGCTCGAGCTGACCGAGGGTTTGGCGCGTTTGCAAACCTTCGGGCTCACAAGCCAGACCTTCGAGGTTGCCGGATGAGGCCCCTGCCATGAAGGTCCGGGTCGCGTCCGCTGGGACGGGCAAGACGACGAGCCTCGTGCGGCGTTACCTCGAGCTCATCGCCTCGGGAACGCCGCTGCGGCGCATCGCGGGCGTGACCTTCACCAACGTCGCGGCAGCCGAACTGCGTCAGCGTGTCGGACTCGGGGTGCAGGGGGCGCTCGGCGGGCAGTTTCTGGACCTGAGTTTCTCTGCCGCCGAGCGCCCCGCGTTTGAAGTCGCGGAACGTGAACTCGGCGGCGCGACCCTCTCGACTATTCACGGCTTTATGGGGCAGGCGCTGCGGTTGACCGCGCCCCTTCTCAGCCTCGACCCGGACTTTGGTGTGGTCGGTGAGTGGGAGGCGGTGGCGATCTTCGAGGAGGAGCTGACGACGCTGCTCTACCTGGCCCAGAGCCCGCAGCACGGCCTGCACCCCTCGGTGCAGGCGGCGGGGCCGAACCTCCAGGCGCATGCTCTTTCACTCTTTCGCAGCCGCTCGCTGGCCGAACGTTACGCGGTCGAGTCCGGCGACCAGGGAGCGGCAGCCCTCGTGCGCGTTTACGAAGCGGTCTACGACCGCTACCGGGTGCGGCTCGGTGCGAAGCTGCTGACGCCCTCCGAACTCGAGCGTCGTTCCCTTCTGCTGATTGGGCATCCGGCGGCGCTCGCCCGACTCGCACAGCGTTACGCGGTCCTGCTCGTCGACGAGTTTCAGGATGTCAACCCGGTGCAAGGGACGTTTTTTCGGGCGCTCGAGGCGGGTGGCCTCGCCACCGAGGTCGTCGGTGACCCCAAGCAGTCGATCTACGGCTTTCGCCACGCCGACGTGGAGGTGTTTCGCCGGGCGCTGCGCGAAGGCGACGTGCAGGAGCCGCTCGCCGAAACGCGCCGCCACGCGGCGGTCGTGACGCGCTTTCTCAACCATCTGACCCGGACCTTTGCCGAGCGAAGCTGGGGGTTCGAGGCGCTCGAGGCCCCCGAAGTCCGGAGTGTCGGGCCGCAGGCCGACAAGACCGGACGGGTCGAAATCCACTGGGTCGCGGATTCAGCCCCGGTCGCCGACCTGCGCACCTACGAGGCGCAAGTGCTGGCGTCGCGCCTGCTCGAGCTTTCCGCCCGTTACGCGCCGCATGAGATGGCAGTTCTGGCCCGTTCACACGCGAGTCTCATCATCATCGAACGGGCGCTGCGCGAAGTCGGGCTGCCGCCCGTGCTGCTGCAGGGGCGCGGCTACTACGAGCGCCTCGAGATCCGTGACCTCTACCAAGCCCTGCGAGCGGGCCTCGAGCCGAGCGGCTACAGCCTCGCGGTGTGGCTGCGCAGTCCTTTCGCGGGCCTCGCCCCGCACGAGATCGACGCGGTGATGGGCGCGGACGACCCGCTCAGGCAGCTCGAGCTGACCTTCCCCGACATGTTCGGGCGACTCGTCCGGGTGCGCGAGGCCGTCCGCTTGCCGCCCCTCGCGGCGCTCAAGTTCCTCATCCGCGAGCCCTTTCTGGGGGGGCAGCGTTATGTGGATTTTTTGGAGCCACGTGCGCGGGAGAACGTGGACGCTCTCCTCTTCGGCTTTGCCTCGAGGCCCCCGCAGGAAGTCGGCATGATGTTGGAGCGGCTCGACAAACTGAGCCGTCAGACGGACGCGGGCGACGTGCCGCAGCGGGGCAGCGGCGTCAAACTGCTCACGGTCCATGCAGCCAAGGGACTCGAGTGGCCTGTGGTGGCGCTCTTCGACGCAGGGCTAATGAGCCCGGCGCGAAGCGACGCGCTCCTGGTCGCACCGGGCAGTGGGCGCGTCGCCCTTCGGGGCAGCGACGCGTACGACGACCTGGCGGCGGAGCTGCGGGGCCGCGAGGCGGGGGAGAGCTACCGTCTGCTCTACGTAGCGCTGTCGCGCGCGCGTGACGTGCTGCTCGTGTCGGGGAGCGTGCGGGATGGGCGTCTCGAGGGCTGGACGCGTGCGCTCCATGCGTGCGGTTTCGGCCCCGAGGCGCGTTCCTACGCCCGCCCGGATTTCGTCCTGCAGACCTGGCCCTTGCGCCCACTGCCGCCCCTGCTAGACACCGACGTTGAGCACACCAGCCTCGACCGCGCCCCCTGGACCGGGCGCACCTTTGCCCTGCTGCCGCACCCACCCGTGTCCTCACCCTCGAGCCTGAAGCAAGGCGGCGACAGCCACGAACCGCTGGCGATCACCGACCCCGACGAGGGCGAACGCCTCCCTGGACGCGCCCGCACGGTCGGGACGCTCGTGCACTACGCCATCTCGCAGAACTGGTCGGCCTGCAACCCGGTGCATCTCGAGAACCTGCGTGCCCAGGAGGTGATGTTCCCCTTCAGCGAGGCGGAAAAGGGGGAGATTTTGCTCGAGGTCGCGGCGCTTCTGGCAACCTATGAGGGCTATCTGGGCCGCGAGCTGCCCGCCCTTGCCTCCCGCAGCGAGGATCACGCCGAGCTGCCCCTGGCGCTCGCGCACGGCGGCACCGTCTGGCAGGGGATCATCGACCGCCTCTACTGCGCGGACGGCGTGTGGATTCTGGAGGATTACAAGACCGATCAGGAGGTCGTGCCGGAACACTACACCTTTCAGCTGGCCCTCTATCTGGAAGCGATTCGGCAGGTGCGCGGTGTGTTGCCGAAGGTGCAACTCATCTATCTGCGCGCCCGGCAGATCGTCGTCGTGCCGCGTGAGGTGCTGGAAGGGGAGTTCTCGAGGGTGTTGGCGAACTAGCTCGCATCGCCCGGGAAGGACGGCCTGTCTCGAAAGCGCCATCACGCAGAGCTATTTTCTCTTTCGATGACCTTGGTACTCCATTAGGGGTCAGGTCAACACAAGCAGAATCGCTTGATTTAAGGTCTTGAAAATAACCATCCTGTACAAGTTATTAAAGCCAATATGGCAAGCATTAATGTCATAACGCCAGCACTTCTATTCTGAATCGAGTCAACGATCATTATGGCTAAAAATGTTGCCAGGCCGAGAACGCCAAACGTGTTCGCAACGTTTGCGTAGACGCGTTTTTGTTTACGTTTGTAAACAGCCTGGAAGATGATCCCGACCGCAAAAAAGAGGAACATAAGCTCGGCATTATAGGCGTTCCAGTAGAAATCTACTGTCATAGAGGGGAGAGTTTTCTTCGAAAAAGGCGGCTCAAGTCCATAGATTTATTGTGGGCGGTTTGACCGCCCACGTCTGGCGAAAGCAGACATTTACTGTGACCTGATCCCCTAAAACGGTACCAGAGAAATCGATAGTTTCAAGCGCGTTCTGGAAGGCGCGGATAGAACGAAAAATGATGTATGAACTCGGGAATATGATCCGTAAGCCTTTAAGGTGTTAGGCATTTCACTGCTGACGGGATGTAACGATCACGTACCCGCGCACCATCTTGTTGACAGTATCGCCTGCACCGTCCTGAACGCGCACCCGGAACACATAGGCGAATTCATCCCCTGCGCCGGGTAGCGCGCTGATGTTGCGGGCGTTGGGGCCGACACGGATGCGGTAGCGGCAGCGTACGGCTGTTGCGCGTTCTGCGAGCTTGCAGTTCCCGGTTGGTGCCCCGACGAGGGTAAAGGGGCGACGTGTCGGTGAGAGGTTTCCGGACAGGTCTCGCGGGTTCCGATTGACGAGCATCACGTCGATCCGGGCAATACCTTCGGGGTCTTGGTAGGCGACTTCAGCGAAGAAGACGCCCCCCGGGGCGACCCGGACGATGCGCCTGTCCTGCGAGTTTTCCATGCCCCCTGCTTCGTCGCTCAGGAATGGCCCGTCTGGCTCGAGGCTGAGGCCGAAGGTACCGTCGGGTAGCGTCGGGGCCGCTGCGCCACCGCTCGAGCCGCCCCCTGACACCGCAACCTCTGACGCCGGGCCACCGGATAGTGCACTTTGCGACGTCACCTGCGCGGTACGCCCCAAAACCTCGATCGTGAGGTTTTTCTGGTCGCTCCCCTGGCGGTTTTCCACGACGAGTGTGTAGGTTTGCGACACATCGGGGGTTAGGGTCACTGCATTTCCCTGAGGCGTCAGCGTACCGGAGGCAGAACTCAGCCTCACGGTCTGTGGCTGTCCCCCGGCGAGCTGCCAGGTCAGACTCACGCTCTCACCCGAGCGAATGCTGGTGTGAGAGGTGCGAAAAGACGTGATACGCGGCGCGGGCTGGGTTCCAGGCGCAGATGGTGACGCGTATCCGAGCAACCCACCAACGAGGGCCGCGACGAGTGTGGACAGAAGAAAACGTAACAGGCGCATAAGCCTCCGGGGTGGCGCGAGCAGGTCGGGTGCGTGCCGACTTGAAATAGTGCGCCTCTTTAGGCTAGAATAACAAGGTTTTGTCCATCAAGGACTGAGAAAGAGACCTAGAAGAGCAAGAGGTGCAGAGCATGAAATACAACAAGGGCGCGATTTTGCGCTCCATCGAGCAGCCCTTTTTGAAGGAAAACCTGCCCGAATTCGATACCGGCGACACTGTGCGTGTCGATTACCGCGTGTCTGAGGGTAACCGCAGCCGTATCCAGGCTTTTGAGGGTGTCGTAATCGCCCGCAACAACGGCAAAACTGGTGCGCGCTCCACCTTTACCGTCCGTAAAATTTCCTTTGGCACCGGGGTCGAGCGCGTGTTCCCACTTCACTCGCCGCTGATCAGCGGCCTGACCGTCGTTCGCCGTGGTCGGACCCGCCGCGCCAAGCTTTACTACCTGCGCGATCTGCGCGGTAAGGCGTCCCGCCTCAAGACCGACATCGGTCGTCAGGAAGTCGACCGCGCAGCCTTCCGCGCCTCGCGTGACGAGCAGCGGCAGCGGGCGCAGGCCGCTCAGCAGGAACAGGCCGCTGCCGCTCAGGCTGCCCCTGCCAGCGACGCGCCCGAGCAGGACGCGCAGAGCTAGCGCGCGCCCCGCAGCTTGGGCAATTGACAGGCTGCGGGTCAACCCGCTAGTATGGATAGGCTGGCGTTCTAGTCGGCCTGCTCTAATCTTGGGGCTGTGGCGCAGTTGGGAGCGCGTCTGAATGGCATTCAGAAGGTCAGGGGTTCGAATCCCCTCAGCTCCACCAAGATGGTCCTGGGCGGCAGCGTCCGGGACTTTAACATGTAGACCGAAGCGTGAAGCTAACGTAACCTGGTAGCGCCGGGTGTGGAGGATAGAATGTTTGCGATTGTTCAAAGTGGAGGCAAGCAGTATAACGTCGCCGAGGGCGACGTCGTGCGGCTCGAGAGCCTCGCCGCCAACCCCGGGGACATGGTCGACCTCGACGTCATGATGCTCTCGGGCGATACCGTCAAGGTCGGTGCGCCGCTAGTCGAGGGTGCGAGCGTCAAGGCCGAAGTCGTCGCGCACGGGCGCGGCAAAAAGATCTATATCTACAAGTTTAAAGCCAAGTCGAACTATCGTCGCAAGACGGGTCACCGGCAGGGCTATACCGAAGTTCGCATCACCGAAATCGCGGGCTAACCCCGCCAGGAGGACGAAATGGCACATAAGAAAGGCGTAGGCAGCTCTAAAAACGGGCGTGACAGCCACTCCAAGCGCCTCGGCGTCAAACGCTTCGAGGGCCAAGTGGTTCCGGCGGGGAACATCCTCGTGCGGCAGCGTGGCAGCAAGTTCAAGCCGGGCCTGAACGTGGGTCAGGGCCGCGACTTCACCCTTTTTGCGCTCCGCGAAGGCGTCGTGAAGTTCCATGACCGCGGCGCGAAGGGCCGTTTTATCAGCATCGAGACGCAGACGCAGGAAGCGATCTCTGCAGACTGACGCTCTGGTGCGTCACACAGGTATAGCAAAGCGCGGGCCGACATGCTCGCGCTTTTTCTTGGGGAAGTCCCCGGGGTAGGGAGTCGGTAGCGTGCCGCTAAGAGATATTCTGGAAATCACCGTGCAGGGCGGAAAGGGTGGCGACGGCGGTATGTCGTTCCTGCGCCTGAAGTACATGCCCAAAGGGGGGCCGGACGGCGGTCACGGGGGCGACGGGGGCAGCGTCTGGCTCGAGGCTGTCGAGGATGTAGCCTCGCTCGAGCGCCTCATCAACCGCCGCACTTACAAGGGGCAAACAGGCGCGCAGGGCGAAGGCCGCAACAAGGCGGGCGCACAGGGCGAGGACCTGACCCTGCCTGTGCCGGTCGGTACGCTGGCGCTCGACGCCGAAACGGGGGAGCTGCTTGCCGACTTGCTCAGCGTCGGGCAGCGGGCGCTCGTGGCTCAGGGCGGGCTAGGCGGGCGCGGGAACGCCTCGTTCGCATCATCGCAGCGGCGCACGCCCCGTTTTGCCGAGCGCGGTACCCCGGGCGACAAGCGGCGCATCGTCCTGGAGCTGCGCACCATCGCCGATGTGGGCCTCGTGGGCTATCCCAACGCGGGCAAGTCGAGCCTCCTGGCGGCGCTCTCGAACGCCCGCCCGCAGATCGCCGACTATCCGTTCACCACGCTGAGTCCGAACTTGGGTATCGTCGAGCGCGACCTCGAGCGCTTTACGCTAGCTGACATCCCCGGCATCATCGAAGGGGCCAGTGAAGGCAAAGGGCTGGGGCTCGAGTTCCTGCGGCACATATCCCGCACCCGGCTGCTCGTCTACGTTCTCGACATTGCCGAAGCGCCTGCCGAGAACCTCACGACCCTGCAAAACGAACTGCGGAGCTTCGATCCGAGTCTGCTCGAGCTGCCTTCACTCGTCGCGCTCAACAAGTGCGACGTAGCTGACACGGATGAGATCATAGAAGCGACCCACGAACTGACCCGCTTCGGCCTGCCAGTATTGCCTATTTCGGCCCAGGAGGGGCGTGGTCTGGATGACCTTCGTGAGGCTATCTTCGACCTTCTGCCACTCAAACCGGCACTCGAGCCGCTCGCGCTTGCACCGACGCGCGTCAAGGTCGAGCCGGTCGTGGTCGAGGCGCTCTCCGATGGTGCGGGTTGGGAGGTCTCGGGTTCGGAGATTACGAAGGTCGTGTCCCGCTTCGATGCAGGCAACCGCGAAGCCGTGGCCTACTTGCAGCACCACTTTGTCAACATGGGCGTGTACAAGCTCCTCAAGCGGGCGG